>JBKKAU010000623.1:0-28167 GCA_046714475.1 Thermoanaerobaculia bacterium | reverse complement strand
GCATTTTCCAGGTGGAGGCCGGGTTGCGCGGGCCCTGCGGCGCGCGGGGGCCGGCCGGCGTTTGTTTGACATGGAGTCGAACCTCAACCTCTTTTCTTGAGCGACACTCATGGCCAAAGACCCGACGTCTGATCTCTCGTCCCCGGCGGCTATCCCTTCGCCGACCGGATTCTTCGGACAACCGCGGGGCCTCTCGACCCTTTTCTTCACCGAGTTCTGGGAGCGCTTCAGCTACTACGGCATGCGGGCGCTGCTCATCCTCTTCATGACGGCTACGGCCGCGGAGGAGGGGCTCGGGTTCTCGACGGAAAAGGCGGGCGCGATCTACGGTCTCTACACCGCGGCCGTCTACCTGGTGGCGCTGCCCGGCGGCTGGATCGCCGACCAGCTCATCGGCCAGCGGCGCGCCGTCTTCCTCGGCGGCTGCATCATCGCCGCGGGCCACTTCTCCATGGCGATCGAAGGTCTCACGACCTTCTATCTCGGCCTCGTCCTGATCGTCGTCGGCACCGGTCTCCTCAAGCCCAACATCAGCACCATGGTCGGCGAGCTCTACCCCGAAGGGGGGGCGCGCCGCGACGCCGGCTTCTCGATCTTCTACATGGGCATCAACCTGGGCGCGTTCATCGCGCCGCTGATCTGCGGGCCGCTCGGGCAGCGGATCGACTGGCACTGGGGCTTCGCCGCCGCCGGCATCGGCATGGTGCTGGGCCTGGTCCAGTACGTGATGACGGGCCGCTACCTGGGCGAGGCCGGTCTGCGTCCCAACGCGGAAAGTACCCCCGGAGCGCGGGCCAAGGGGATGCGGATCCTCCTGATCGCAACCCTCGTGGCGGTGGCGGCGGGGGTCCTGGTCGCGACCGGGGTGCTCCGGGTCTCCGTCCAGGTGCTCGCCAACGGCACCGGCGTCCTCATCGTCTCGCTGGCGCTCCTCGCCCTCTTCTACCAGCTGTTCTTCGGCGGCCTCGACGCGACCGAGCGCAAGCGGATGATCGTCATCTTCGTCCTCTTCATCTTCTCGGCCCTGTTCTGGTCGGGCTTCGAGCAGGCGGGCTCCTCGCTCAACCTGTTCGCCGAGAAGCTCACCGACCTCGACATCCTGGGCCGCAACATCCCGTCGAGCACGCTGCAGGCGGTCAATCCGCTGCTGATCATCGCCCTGGCTCCGGTCTTCGCCTGGCTCTGGGTGGCGCTGGCGCGCCGGGGCAGCGAGCCTTCGGCCCCGGCCAAGTTCTCGCTCGGCCTGATCCTGCTCGGCCTCGGCTTCGGCGTGATGGTTTGGGCGTCGCTTCTGACGGACGGCCAGACGCAGAAAGTCGGCCCGCAGTGGCTGATCCTGACCTATCTGTTCCACACCTGCGGCGAGCTCTGCCTGTCGCCCGTGGGTCTGTCGACCGTCACCAAGCTCGCCCCGCACCGCAAGGTGGGTCAGATGATGGGGATCTGGTTCATGTCGATCTCCCTCGGCAACCTGATCGCCGGTCTGGTCGCCGGGCGTTTCGAGACGTTCCCGCTGCCGCAGCTCTTTGGCGCGGTCCTCGCGACCACCGCGGGCGCCGGTCTGATCCTGGCGCTCTTCATCAAGCCGATCCGCCGTCTGATGAGCGGCGTGCATTGAAATGCGATAGGAGGATGTGATGGCGACAGCCGAGACCATGGCCGCGGCCCATCCGGTGGCCACCGACAAGCACCCGCCGGGACTCTTCGTCCTCTTCCTGACCGAGATGTGGGAGCGCTTCAGCTTCTACACGGTCGGAGGCATGTGGGTCCTCTACGTCATCGACTCTCAGCAAGGTTTTGGCTGGACCCAGGACCAGGCCATCAACATCTGGTCCTACTACCAGATGTTCGTCTACGCCAGCCCGCTGATCGGCGGCATCATCGCCGACCGCTGGCTCGGCTACCGCAGGTCGGTCATGGTCGGCGGCTTCTTCTTCATGGCCGGCCACGCCCTGCTCGCCGTCCACTCGGTGCCGGTGATGTTCGCCGCCCTGACCTGCCTGGTCATCGGCAACGGCTTCTTCAAGCCCAACGTCTCGGCCATGGTCGGCAACCTGTATCCGACGGGCAGCCACCTCAAGGACCGGGCCTACCTCATCTTCTACATGGGCATCAACGTCGGCGCCTTCCTGGCGCCCGTGGTCGCCGAGTACATGACCCAGAACTACGGCTACCACCCGGCCTTCTTCATGGGCGCCCTGGGTATGGTGATCTCCGTCGTGATCCTGGGCGTTTTCAAGCGCCACATCCTGGTCGCCGATCGCAAGGTGGGGCTCAACGCGCCGTCGTCGACCGCGGCCACCGCCGTCGACGCGCCGCCCAAGGCGGTGAGCCACCAGAACCCGATCGACCTGATCCCCGACTCGCGGCGGATCGTGGCGTTGATCGTCATCTTCCTGGTCGTCATCGTCTTCTGGATGGTCTTCCACCAGAACCAGTCGACGCTCACCTTGTGGGCCAACGACAACACCGACTGGAACGTCAGCGGCATCATCTCGAACGCCATCAACCCGGCCTGGGTCATCATCCTGACCTTCCCGCTGGTCTGGTTCTGGGGACGGCTCGACAAGCGCGGCCTCGAGCCGTCGACGCCGACCAAGATGGCGATCGGCATGTGCCTGACCGGGCTCTCCTTCTTCGTCATGTACTTCGCGGGCAAGGCCGGCGGCGACACGGGGAGGGTCTCCCCCTGGTGGCTGATCGGCGCCTACGGGGTCTTGACGTTGGGTGAGCTGATGCTCTCGCCCATGGGACTGTCGCTGGTCTCCAAGGTGGCGCCGGAGCGCCTGCGCGGCATCATGATGGGCGGCTGGTTCGGCGCCACGGCGATCGGCAACAAGCTGACGGCCATCGGCGTGCTGTGGGACGACATGCTGCACTCCAGCTTCTTCGCCCTGCTGGGAGGCATGGCGCTGTTCATGGCCGTGGTGCTGGCCCTGCTGCTCAAACCCCTCAAGAAGGCGATGCCCGGGGTGTAAGGCCGCCTCAGCCCGAGGGCGACACCGACTCCCGACTCCAATACCGGGGTGGGTGTCGCCCTGCCGGGCTGTTCCCCTCAATCCTTCGGCAGCACCAGCTCCCAGCCGATCTCGATCAGGTTGGGATCGGCGATCCGCCCCTTGTTCAGGTCCCAGATCTCGGTCCAGCGGGAGGTCTTGCCCAGGTGGGTCTGGGCAATCCGCGACAGCGTGTCGCCCGACTTGACCTTGTAGACCTCCTGGCCGGCGGCGACCCTGGCGACCGGAGCGGGTCCGGTCCCCCCCAGGTAGCGGCGCACGATCTGCCGGTACTCGTCCGAGGCCTTCAGCCCGCGGATCGCGGAGTTGACCATCTTCTGCAGGCTCGTGGCGCCGCGCCGGACGCCGACGTTGTACGTCGACTCCGTCAGGTTGAACTGCACGATCTCGAGCTTGTTGCCGAACGGCTTGATCTCCTCCTGGGCATAGGGGAAGTCGTAGAGGAAGGCGTCGAGCTTGCCCTCGGCGAGCAGGTCGAAGTAGCCGTCCTCGTACTTCTCCAGCCGCCGGTACCCCTTGACCATCCGCTTGACGTCGGCTTCGGCGGCGGGATCGTTGAAGATGCCGATTACCTTGCCCCGGAGGTCGTCGATGCTGCGGATGGGGCTCCCCTTGCGCACGACCAGGCAGAGACCGTAGTCGAGGTAGGAGTCCGACCAGTCGACGCCGGCGATGGACGGGTCGGCGGTGTAGCCGCTGATGATGACGTCGGCCTTGCCGGAGATCAGGCGGCCGGGGAGCTCGCTGTACTTGCCGGCGACGATCACCACGTTGTCGACGCCGATCCGTTTGGCGATGGCGTTGGCGATCGCCCAGTCGAAGCCGTCATAGCGGTTCCCCTCGCGGGTCAACATCGGCGGGGTGCCGGGCTCGGCGGCGACGCGGAGCACGCCGCCGTCGATGACCCGCTGCAGCGACTCCTCGGCGGCGGCGCCGGCGACGGTGAAGAGGGGCAGGGCAAGAGCGCAGAGCGCAACGAGAGCGGAGCGAAGTTTCATCGTCTATACCTCCAGGACGGCGGTCGGTCTCAACGCGAGGAGGACGCGCAACGGAAGCCGAGGCTCGAGCTGCGGTCTGTCGGGTTTTTCGGGAGCCGGTGGTAGGCCCGGCCGTCGTTCAGGTCCCACGAGTCCCAGGAGCCGCCGGCGGCCAGCCGCAGGTCGGGCTCGTCCTCGCTGGCGCTCGCCGTCCACTCGCTGACGTTGCCGGCCATGGCGAGCGCTCCATAAGGGCTCTGGTCGCGGGCGTACTGATCATCTTGGACCCCCCAGGTGGGGATCTGCTTGGGCGCGCGGTTCTTCTCGTCGCGGCGGTCCGAACCCAGGATATTGACGTCGGCCGGGTCGATCGCGCCGCCGGCCGGGAAGCTCCGCCCGTCCTCTCCGCGCGCCGTCTTCTCCCATTCGACGACGGTGGGGAGCCGTCCTCCCGCCCAGCGGCAGAAGGCCGAGGCGTCCCCCCAGGAGACGAAGACGACCGGATGATCGCGCCGGGTCTCCAGGTAGGACTGGTCCTCCCAGTAGGAGGGCATCTCGCGCGGGCCGCACCCCGATCCCGCCGGGCACTCGTTCAGGAACGCCTCGTACTGGCCGTTGGTCACCTCGGTGCGGTGGATCCGGAAGGGCTGGACGTCCACTTCGCTCTGGTCGGCGCCGGCGCGGAAGAGGCCGCCGGGGATCGTCAACCACTCCGAGGCGGACCGGGACGCCGTCTGCTCCCGGGCGGGGGAGGGAGACGAGGAGGACGACGCAGCGGACGAAGACCCGTCGGCCGGAGCCGTGTCCCCCCCGGTCCGCTCCTCGGTGCCGGCCGGCGCGGTCGAGGCCTCCGATCCGCCGCCGAACCAGTTGCGCCACGGCTGCTTCTCCGGCGGGACGAACCGGACCAGGGCCGTCAGCACGAGGCCGAGGCCGATGAGGAAGACGAGAGCCTTGCCTAAAGGAGTCAGCTTCATGAATGCGGTCCTCTCTGCCCGCGCGGACGGGCCAGGATCGATGGTTGCGGCATACCGAAAAGGGGGAGTGAGTGTGACAAAGCCGGCCGCTTGATGCTAGTGCACTCCCGGGGGGCGGTCAAACCCGGGCCCCCCGGTCGGCTACCTGTCCATCGAGTACGTCGGCGGAGTCAAGAAGTTTTGTCACCTGGAACGGGATGCTTTGCGCTCAGTGTCCCTGCCGCAGCTCCACCGGGAAGCAGCCGCCCGTGCCTAGCCCTTGGGTCGCGATGAGCTCGCCGGCCGCGTCGGAGGTGAGCGGGGGCGAGATGAGGTAGCCCTGGACGCTGTCGCAGGCGAAGTCGCGGAGCCGGTTCCATTGGCCGAGGCTTTCGACCCCTTCGCCGATCACGTCCAGACCGAGGCTGTGGGCGAGCAGCACGATGGTCCGGGTGATCTCCCGGCCCATCCCCTCCCCCTCCAGCTTCTCGACGAAGGAGCGGTCGATCTTCAGGGTGGCGATCGGGAAGCGGTAGAGATAGCTGAAGGAGGCGTGCCCCGTCCCGAAGTCGTCCAGCCAGACGCCGACTCCCATGTCGCGGAGCCGGTGCAGCAGCTCGGCGGCGGCGTCGGAGTTCTCGATGATCGCGCTCTCGGTGATCTCCAGCTTGAGGTGGCCGGGGGGGAGGCCGGTGTCCCGCAGGACCTCCGCGACCAGCTCGGGGAAACCGCTGTGGGCCAGCTGTTTGCCTGAGATGTTGACGCTGACCAGCAGGGCTTTCCTGCCGGGGACGCGGTCGGTCCAGGCCCGCATCTGCCGGCAGGCCTTCCAGAGGACCTGGGTGCCCAGAGGCACGATCATCCCCGTCTCCTCGGCGACCGGGATGAAGACCTCCGGCGGCACCTGGCCGCGTTCCGGATGGCTCCAGCGGGCCAGCGCCTCGAAGCCGAGCAGCTCGCCGCTGGCGAGCGACACAATGGGCTGGTACTGGAGGTCCAGATGCTCGCGCTCCAGGGTCCACCGCAGGTCGCCCTCGATTTGCAGGCGGGCCAGTGCCCGCGCCCGCATCTCTTCGTCGAACACCTCGTAGCGCGCCGGGCCCAGCCGCTTGGCGCGGTACATGGCCGTGTCCGCGTCCTGGAGCACCCTTTCCGGGATCTCGTAACCGGTGACGGAGAGGGCGATCCCGATGCTGGCCGAGGTGAAGACCTGCCGGCCGTCGAGGTCGCACGCCACGGACAGCGCCTGGTGGATGCGGGCCGCCACCCGGGTCGCGTCGCTGATGTCCACGACCTCCTCCAGCAGGACCGCGAACTCGTCCCCGCCCAGCCGGGCGACCGTGTCGCCCAGGCGGACACAGCTCTCCAGACGCCGCGCCACCTCGTCGAGCAACTGGTCGCCGGCAGCGTGCCCGAGGCTGTCGTTGACGAGCTTGAACCGGTCCAGGTCCAGGAAGAGGACGGCGAAGATGTACCCGGGGCGGCGCTTGGCCCGCGCCAGGGACGAGGCGAGCCGGTCGAGGAACAGCACCCGGTTCGGCAGGCCCGTCAGGCCGTCGTACACCTTGCGTCCGGTCGTGTCGGTCTGGGAGCCGGCGATCCGGTTCGGCTCGCCGCCCTCGTCGCGGACCGCCATGCCGCGGGTCAGCATCCAGCGGAAGCCGCCGTCCTTGTGGAGCAGCCGGTGCTCATTCTCGAAATGCGGGGTCCGTCCCTCCAGGTGGACCGCCAGGTCCTTTTGCAGCCGGGGGAGGTCTTCGGGGTGGACCCGGTCGAGCCACTCCTCGGACCGGTCGGAAACGTCGGCCTCGGCGAGCCCGAGCATGCTCTTCCAGCGCGGCGAGAAGTAGACCTGGCCGGTTTTCAGGTTCCAGTCCCACAGGCCGTCGTTGGCGCCCTGGGCGGCGAGCGAGTAGCGCTCTTCGCTCTCGCGCAGGGCTTCGAGCGTGCGTTCCCGTTCGACGGCGTAGCGGATCGAGCGTTCGAGGAGCGGTGCGTCGAGGCTCCCTTTCGCCAGGTAGTCGGCCGCGCCCACCTTCATCGCTTCGAGGTCCACGTCGCGGTCGCCCAGCCCGGTGAGCATGATGATCGGCGCCCGGCAGCCGTCCTCGACCGCCTGGCGCAGCAGCTCGAGGCCGTTGCGTGCCCCGAGGTGGTAGTCGAGCAGATAGACGTCGTGCGCCCGGGCGCGGATCGCCTCCAGCGCGGCGTCGTAGCCCGGTTCCCAGTCCAGGTGATACCGCTCCCTGCCGATCTCCGCCAGCAACTCCCGGGTGAGGAGATGGTCGTCCTCGTCGTCGTCGACCAGGAGGACCCGGATCGGCTCGCCGGCCATCAGCCCCGTGCCCCTCTGGCGGGCAGCTCCACGATCTCCAGCCAGTAGCGGTCCAGGGTCTTCATCAGCTCGACCAGCGACTGGAAGCCCACCGGTTTGGTCACGAACGAGTTGGCGCCCAGGTCGTAACTGCGGAAGATGTCCTCCTCCGCCTTCGAGGTGGTCAGCACCACCACCGGGATCTGGCGCAGGGAGGGGTCGGCCTTGATCTCCTTGAGCGCCTCCCGCCCGTCTTTCCTGGGCATGTTGAGGTCGAGCAGGATGAGCCCCGGGCGGGGGGCCGCGCTCTCGCCGGCGTACTTGCCGCTGTGGTGGAGATAGTCCATCAGCTCCTCGCCGTCCTCGACGCAGCGCAGCTCGTTGAGCAACCGCCCTTCGATGACGGCGTCCTGGACGAGCATCCGGTCGTCCGGGTCGTCCTCGGCGAGCAGGATGGTGATCGATTTCCTCGCGGTCCTCATGAGACGTCTCCTCTCGATGACTGGACGGACAGCTCGACCAGGAAGCAGGTCCCCTGTCCGGGCGCGCTACGGGCCGTGATGCTGCCGCCGTGGCGCTCGGCGATCTTCTCGCAGATCGCGAGGCCGATCCCGGTGCCCTCGTAGGCGCTCTGGCCGTGCAACCGCTGGAAGGGCTTGAACAGGCGGTCGAGGTACTTCTCGTCGAAGCCGATGCCGTTGTCCTGGACGCGGATCTGGCAGCGGTTCACGGCGCCGGACCCGTTGCGGCCCCGCGGCATCATCTGGCCCTCGACGCGGATCCGCGGGACCTCCCCCGGCCGCTGGAACTTGAGGGCGTTGCTGAGCAGGTTCTGGAGGAGCTGGCGCATCTGCGTCGGATCGGCCTCGATCGTCGGCAGCTCGCCGACCTCGACCCGCGCCCCCGTCCTCTCGATGCGCAGCTCCAGGTCCGAAAGCACCTCTCGCGTCACCCGGGCGAGCGACACGGCGACGAACGGCTGCCCCCGCGTGGTGACGCGCGAGTAGGCCAGGAGGTCTTCGATCAGGCTCTGCATCCGCGTGGCCGCGTTCTGCATCCGCTCCAGGTAGTCGCGCCCCCTGTCGTTCAAGTCCTCGCCGAAATGGCTCTTCAGCCGGTCGCCGAAGGCGGTGATCTTGCGCAGCGGCTCCTGCAGGTCGTGCGAGGCCACGGACGCGAAGCTCTCGAGCTCGCGGTTGCTGCGCGCCAGCTCCTGGTTGATCCTCTCCACCTCCCGGGTTCTCTCGACCAGGCTTTTCTGGGCTCTTTCGATCTGCTCCAGCATCTCGTTGAAGGCGCTGACCAGCAGGCCCAGCTCGTCGCCGTGCGTTTCGCCGTCGCCGGCGCGCACCGAGAAGTCTTTGCGCTCCGAGACCGCCCGCGCCGTCTGCGCCAGCCGCAGGATCGGCTTCGAGATGACGCGTTGGAGCGCCGAGGAGAGCAGCAGGGCGACCAGGGAGGAGGCGAGCAGCACCAGGGCTCCGATCCCGACGTAGCGGACAAGCCGGTCGCGGATCTCCTCCAGGCCGGACTCGAGCAGGACCGTGCCGATCCTCTCGCCGTCGAGGGCGATAGGCGTCGAAAGCCGGAGACGGCCTCCCGTGAACCGGTGACCGGGGGTCTCCGGCGTTGGCGGGAGCTCGACCGCGACGCCCTCGCGGACGTAGCCCGCCAGCCGGCGGCCGTCCTGGCCGTAGATGCTCGCCCACAGGACGTGCTCCTCCGCCTCGAGGGCCCCCAGGGTCTCCTCGGCCCGCTTCGGATCGTTGAACAGGATCGCCCCGGTGCTGTTGGAGCCGATGATCGTGGCGAGGGTCGTGAGGTCGGCGACGAGCTGCCGCCGGAAGTTGACCAGGTCGTGCAGCACGAAAGCGGCGCAGGCGAGGAGCAGGGCCGCCGAGCTGGTCGCCATGATGATGACGGTCAGCTTGCGGCGGATCGGCAGGTCGCGGAACGAGGCCATGTCCTACTTCCTCTCCCGCCTCTGGTCGCCGGTGACCGCCTCGGCCACCTCGAGGAGCTGGGAGCTGATGCTCAGGCCCGAGCGGGCAGCGGCGGCGCGGTCGATCTGGAAGCGGACGCGGCTCTGGCGGACGACGAAGCTGATGATGCCGCCGGCGCGGGAGAAGGCCTCATCCTCCCCGACCGTCAGCACGGCGCGGTCGCCCACGGCGGCGAGCACCTGGTCGAGCCGCGGCGCCTCGGAGGCGCTGACGAACAGGATGCGGCACTCCTCCAGGCCGGCGGGTTTCGCCAGCCGCCGCACGATGAGCTGCCGGCCCAGCACCGTCTTGCCCTCCACCGTCCGGTCGAGCTCGCGGCCGAACGGGTCCTCTCCCAGCAGGCAGAGGACCATCGGCTCGCGGGGGCTGCGGAAGGCGTCCGCCGGCCACTCGACGAACTTGGCGAAGTTGTACAGGAAGGCGGCCTTGACCGCGTACTCGCTGGTCACCAGCGGCCGTTGGGCCGCGGCAGGGCGGCCACCGGCCAGCAGCAGGAGGAGCACGGCCGCGCTCCCCGCGATCACCCACCGGCCGCGCTGGCGCGGCTGGTGCGGACACCGCGGCGGTCCGCCGGCTAGAAGCGCCATTCCACCTTTCCGTACACGCCCCGCTCGACCGCCGTGGGGTGCGTCGGGATGACCTCCGGCGCGGCCTCGACGTGAGACCCCTCGAGCAGGTTCTGCCCGACGAGCGAGAGCTCCAGGTCCGGGCGCGGCCGCCATCCCAGGCGCAGGTCGAGCGTGGTGTAGCGGTCGACCTCCAGGCTCGGCAACTCGTCCACGTGGCGCAGCGAGACGTCCAGCTCCACCTCGCGCGCCAGGTCCACCGAGGAGCGCAGGAAGAGCTGGTGCCGCGGGCTCTGCCCCTCGGCGCCCAGGGCGCTCGCATTGCCCCCGGGCGGCACCTGGAGCTGGATCACGAGGAGGCTGTAGGCGGCGCTCCAGCGCCAGCGTTTCGAGATCCGCCAGTCCGCCGCCAGCTCCGCGCCGTAGGTCTCTCCCTCCAGGTCGTTCCCGATGCGGACCGGGATCACGAGGTGGGGCGTGGGCGTGACCTCCAGGAAAGGCTGCCCGGTGCGGGTCGAGCGGAGCCGGTCGTAGTCGTTGTAGAAGGTCGCGAGGTCGAAGAACAGACCGGGGGAGAGGCCCACGCGGTAGCCCAGCTCCCAGGCGATGAGCTCTTCCGAGCGGTAGTCGGGGTTGCCGAAGGAGGTCACGACGGCGGGAGGGGCGCCGGGAAAGACCTGGCCGGGGCCGATCACCTGTGCGTCCAGCCGGAGGTCGTGCTCGGCGCGCGAGGGGGTGCGGACCGCCCGCGACACGGCGCCCCACAGGGTATGGTGCTGGCGCGGAGTCCACACCGCCCGCAGGTTGGGCTGGACCTCGAAGCCCGTGTAGTCGTTGTGCTCGAGCTTCGAGCCGAGGGTCAGCCAGAGCCGGTCGGGGCGGAGGGTGATCTCGTCTTGGAGAAAGCCGCTGGCGAGGTCGTCGGTCCGCCGGGCCGGGAAGAGGGAGAGGATCGCCATGCCCTGGATGTCGTCGGCCGTCCGGCGGTAGCCCAGCCCCCACAGCAGCCGGTGGCGGAAGCCCGGGGCGAAGCCGTGCTGCAGCTCCACGTCGAAGGTGTCGCGCTCCTCGTCGATGAGAGGCGCCAACCGCTCGGTCCGGTCGTAGTAGAGCTGCACCTTCAGATCGGAGGTGTCCGACAGCGCCCGCTGCCAGCGGCTGAGGAGGTATCCTCCCGCGACCTCCTCCTCGCCGTCCACGGTCCGCGGCACGGGGGCCTGGAGCGACTGCAGCGTCAGCGTCTCCCCGGCCTCGCCCTCATAGAGGTCCCCCTCGACCATCCAGTCGCTGCCGCCGGCCAGCTTCGAGTCGAGCCGGAAGCCGGCGCGCCGCATCGACCAGTCGTCCGCCCCGGCTCCGCCCGTGAGGCGTTCGCCGCTGCCACGATCGAAGACCTTGCCGTACACGCGGTAGGAGGACGACTCCCCCAACGCGCCGCCGTAGCGCAGCGCCGCGAAGCCCTGCTCCTCGGTGCCGCCGCCGGCCGCCAGCAGCCCGCCCTGGGTCTCGCGGGCCGAGCGGGTGATGATGTTGATGACCCCGTTGACCGCATTGGCCCCCCACAGGGTCGCCCCCGGCCCCCGGATGACCTCGATGCGGTCGACGTCTTCGAGGAGGGTGTCCTGGACGTCCCAGAAGACGCCCGAGAACAGCGGCGTATAGACGCTGCGGCCGTCGATCAGGACGAGCAGCTTGTTGGCGAACCGGCCGTTGAAGCCGCGGGCGCTGATCGCCCACTTGCTGGCGTCGATGCGCGCCACCTCGACTCCCGGGACCATGCGGAGGGCCTCGGGGATGCTGGTGGCCCCGGAGCGGCGGAGGTCCTCCTGGGTGATCACGAAGACCGCCGCCGCCGCCGCGGAGATCGGCTCCGCGCGTTTCGAGACCGAGGTCACCTCGACGTCCATCAGCTCCTCGAGGCTCAGCTCGGTGAGGTCGACCTGAGGCTCGGAGGCCGGAGGAGACTGGGCCGCCTCGCCGGCGCGGCAGCAGAGGATGACCAACAGCCAGCCCCAAAGACGCAATGCCCGCGAGGACACGGCCGGGATGAACGGACATCGGCTCATGATCCCTCCTCCTGCGGCGGCGGTCCTCCGCGGAGTGATGTGCTCTAGGAAGTCAGGGAATCATAGCGCGTCCGCCGGCTGAGGGCCAGCCACGCCTCTACAAGGCCGCGGGGCATGAGACGATCAGCCGCTCGAGACAGGCGCGGATGCCCGGCGGCATAGGCGTCGGCTTGCGCGTCTGGCGGTCGACGAAGACGTGCACGAAATGACCGGTCGCTGCCGGTTCGGCGTGCCCCTGCCGGAAGAGGCCGATCTCGTAGCGCACCGAGGAGCTCCCGAGCTTACTGACCCGCAGCCCGGCGTCGACGACCTCGGGGAACGCGAGCGGCTGGTGAAACTGGCAGAACGTTTCAATGGCCAGCCCGATCGTCGCGCCGCCGGCTGTGTCCAGTCCGCGCCGTGCCCGCCCGCGGACAGCTGCCGGGAGTACGTCGCCTCGGCGGGCCGCTGCCCCCAGGCTACTCGTTCCGCAGCGCGACCAGCGGATCGACCCGGGTCGCACGGCGCGCCGGGTAGTAGCTGGCCAGACCCGCGATCAGCAGCAGGGCCAGGGAGACGGCTGCAAAGGTCATGGGATCGGTAGGGCTGATCCCGAACAGGAGCGTCGACAGCACCCGCGTCAGGACGAAGGCGATGCCGATGCCGAGCAGGAGGCCGGACACCGTGAGCATCAGCCCCTGGCGGAGCACCTGCCGCACGATGTGCTGGGGCTTGGCCCCCAGGGCCATGTGGATTCCGATCTCGCGGGTCCGCGTGCTCACCGAGTAGGAGACGACCCCGTAGATGCCGACGATGGCCAGGAGCAGGGCGGCCCCCGCGAAGACGGCGAGGAGGACCGTGTTGAACCGCGGCCGGGAGATGGATCGGGCGACTACCTCGTCCATGGTCCGCAGGTCCGAGGCGGGGATGTCGCCGTCGATGGCCCACACTGCCTGCTGCAAGGCGCGGCCGAGCGCCACCGGGTCGGACTGGGCGTGCACCGCCAGCGTCATCATCCGCCAGGTCGCCTGCGTGTAGGGGAAGTACATCTCGGCCTCCGTCCCCTGCGCCAGGCCCGACCTCGGAGTGTCGCCGACGACGCCGACAATCTCCCGCGATGCTGGCGGGACATTGCCGACCGGGCCGAAGAACCCGGTGAACGAGACCCGCTTCCCCAACGGGTCCTCGCCGGGCCAGAAGCGGCGCGCCATGGTCTCGTTGACGATCACGATCGGAGGCGCATCCCGATCGTCGCGTAGGGTGAAGAGGCGCCCCCGGAGCAAGGGGATCCCGAGGGTCTGAAAATAGCTTCCGGAGGCGGGCTGGACCGACGCCTCGTTCTGGTTCCCGGCTCCCCCGGCTGGGCGCCCCTCGATTTCGAAGCCCGCCGTGCCCGTGGTCCCGCTCAGCGGCACGCCCCAGGTCACGCCGGCCGAATCGACCCCGGGGATCGCCTCGGCACGCTCGATCAGCTCGGTATAAAAAGCCGCCGTCTGCTGCCCCTGCATGTACTTCGTCAGGGGCAGGGAGAGCTGCAAGGTCATGACGTCTTCGCTGCGGAACCCGGGATCGAGCCGCAGCAAGGAGGCGAAGCTGCGGATCAGCAGTCCGGCGCCGATCACCAGGCTGAGCGCGACCGCCACCTCGGCAACGACGAACAGATGGCGCAGCCGGAGCCGCCCCCCCGAGTCCAGCGTACCCTTCTCCCCGCCGCCGAACGCCCGGTTCAAATGCCTCTCCGAGAGTTGCAAGGCCGGCAGGAGGCTCACGACCAGCGCGGTGGCGAAGCTGAGCAGAATGGCGAAGGCCAGCACCCTGCCGTCGACGCCGACCTGAGAGAGCCGCGGGATGTCATGCAGCCGCTCCGCGAGGAACGACGTGTTCTGTTGCGCCAGGTGGAGGGCGGCCAGAGCCTTGACTCCGACGTGGGCCAGGAGCACCCCCAGCGCGCCGCCTGCCGCGGTCAGCAAGAGCGCGTCAGCAAAGCAGCGGACGAAGAGGCGGAGCCGGCTGGCGCCGAGGGCGCGGCGCAGCGCCATTTCCCCCCTCCGGTCGGCAAAGCGCGCCAGCATCAGGTTCACCACATTGCTGCAGGCGATCAGCAGAACGAGACCCGCGGCCGCCATGAGGATCCAGAGCGCCCGCTGCACGTCGCCCACCCCCTGCTCCCGGAGCGACTGCAGCCGCACCCCCTGCCCCGCGTTGCTGTCCGGATACTGCCGGGCCAGCCGCTCGGCGTGAGCGCTAATCTCCGCCTGCGCCTCTTCGAGGGAGACCCCCGGCGCGAGGTGGGCGACGACCCGCAGGAACCGCATGCCTCGCGGATGGTTGTCCAACCCTAAGGCGAACGGGGTCCAGAGCTGGGCGTCGCTGGGGAACTCGAAACCCGGCGGCATCACGCCGACGACCGAGTGCTCCATGTCGTCGAGCCGCAGCTTCCTGCCGAGGACGTCGGGCGCACCGGCGAAGAGGCTGCGCCACAGCTCATGGCTCAGGACTACCACCCGCTCGCCGCCGGGGCGGTCCTCCTCAGCCGTAAACGTCCGTCCCAGGAGCGGCTCCACCCCCATGGTCCTGAAGAGGTTCCCGGTGACGATCCCTCCCCAGACGCGCTGGGGGAGGCCTTCACCGGCCAGGTTGTAACTCCAGCGCATAAAGCCCGCGATGCTTTCCAGGGCCTTGGCGTCGCGTTGCCAGTCGAGATAGTCCGGCAGCGACGTCGAGCCCTGCGCCTCGCCGCTCGCCGCATTCGTACCGAAGACCCTGACCAGCCGGTCCGGGTCTGGATAGGGGAGCGGCCTCACGAGGACGGTATCGACGACGCTGAACAGGGCGGTGGTGGCGCCGATCCCCAGGGCCAGCGTGGCCACGCACGCCAGCGTGAACAAGGGGCTGGCCCACAGCCCCCGGGCTGCTACGCGGATCTCTTGCACCAGCGGACCTCCTGACTCCGTTCCCTCAGGGGGAGGTGTAGCTCGCGAGGAAGAACGGGGATTGGAATCTCGGATTCCAATCCCCCGTCGTGGATGGAGGCGCGGTCACCCTACTGGGCGGGCGCGCCGGCCAGCGAGGCCACCATCACCTTGTGGTTCGGTGACAGCGGGACCGCGCGGACGACCTCGCGGAACTTCACTGTACCCGAAACCAGCGTGCCGATCTCGCGGTTGGCGGAGACCAGCGGCACCGGCTCCACGGTGACCGAGGCGACGTGGCCGACCGGCGGGATCGTGTTGACCCGGGAGTACCAGACGGCGGGATGCTTGGTGACCATCTGCAAGCCGAGGCCCGGCATGGCGACCTGGACATTTACGGGGGCGCGGCAGTTGCAGGCGGCCGCGCAGAGTTGGCTCTGGGTGCCCTCCTGATCGGGGGGGACCTCGCCGTCGGTGTTGCTGGCGCGCAACGTGCGGGTCGCGAGCTCCGGGACGGCGATCGCGCCGACCTGGCCGATGGCCGGGCGGGAGCTGTCGAGGGTCACGCGGACCGGGCCGAAGATCTCGCTCTCACCGCGCAGCTCGAGACCGACGAACTCCGTATCGGTGACCGCCGTCTCCCAGCTGACCGTCTTGAAGCCCGGAGCCGGGCGCGACGCGCCGTGACGCACCGCGATCCAGCCCGTCAGCTCGACGGTGTCCTCGCCGATCCCCATGATTTTGTAGGTCTCCTGCAGCTTGACCCGCATCACGTCGACGCTCGGGCCGGGGAGCTGACGGGACTTGACGTCGACCGCCGGCAACGCTTCGAGGGTGGCGAAGTCCAGGGCGCCCATCTCGTCGACCAGCGCCGCGATCCGGACATCATCGCTCGGGGGAGGTGCGGCCGCGGCGCCGCCCCCGGTGGTGATTGCCAAGACCGCTATGGCACAGGCGACCAAGAACCTCGATGTACGTCTTTTGCTCATCGTGTTGTCCCCTTTCCTGAAACGACCGTCCCGCCGGAAATGGCGTCGGTCTTCGGAAGCGACGATGCGGAGGATGCGGATGTCCGCTGTTCTTCGAGATCCGGAATCCCGTTTCGGTCGCGATCGGACAGGGCCGCCAGGCCTTCGCCGTAGGCCTCCATCCGATTCAGCATCTCGTAGGAGAAGAAGCGATCTCCGTCCGCCCCTTCGGTCCATCCCTTGTAGACCGGGGCGACGCGGAACAACAGCTCGGGGAGGAACCGCTCAGGGCCCACGGACCGGCCGGCGAGACGGAAGTCCTCGGTGATCCGGCCGTCGCCGTCGAGATCGGTGGGCAGGGCGTCGGGCTGATACAGGACGAGGGAGCGCAGGAAAGCGAGCACCGCCTGCCGGTCTTCCGGCGGCGCGCCGCCATACGCCCGGGCTGACGATTCCGCCTCGCCTCCATGCCGGCGGATCACGTCGTCGAGAGTCAGGCTCCGTCCGTCGTGACCATAGGGAGCGGTCGATCCGACGCCCCAGAGGGGGGCGGTGCGGAACCGTTTGAGCGACCACGAGCGGCCTTTGCGGTGGTAGACCTCGTGGAAGCGCTCTCCGAGGTCGTGGTGGAGGAGGTCGGTGAAGATCTCGCGGACCACGAAGCCCTCCCGGCGCGGCACCTTGAAGAGGTCGGCGCCCGGCCCCGGGACCTCCTCGACCAGGGAGCGCACCCTGCCCTCCAGCCGTCCGGTCCGGGAGTTGTGGGCCACCTGCAGGTCGAAGAAGCGCCGGTCGCCGGCCAGCCCGCGCCGCGTGTCCTGCGGCTGCAGGACCCAATCCGCCACGTGGCAGGAGGTACAGCCGAAGCTGACGAGCAGCTTCCGGCCGCGCCGCGTCGTTCCGTCCTGCGGTCCCTGCGCCGGGGCGGGGAAGTTGAGCACGTACCACTCGAGCAGGTCGAGCTCGCCTTCGCTCAGCGTCCCCGCCCTGGAACCGGCCAGGGTCTCCATGGCGGCGAGCGACTCAGGGAGCAGACCGAGGTTCGGCTGCAGGACCCCCGCGTTCGAGACCTCGGCCCAGACCCGTTGCCGCTGCCAGTCCGGGCGCGGTCCCAGTTGCTGGAACGAAGTCGGATCGTCAGCGACCATCCCCATGATGGTCCTGAAGACGCCGTTGAAGAACACCCGCAGGGTAGGGAACTGGTGGTCCCCCTGGGTGGTCGCGAAGACGCCCGTCCGCAGGTCGTAGCCCGCGACCTCCGGATCTTTCAGGCTCGCGCGGCCGCCGTCGGCGCGCCGGATCCGGGCGTTGCCCTGCGAGTTCACCATCATGACCTGGAGGGCGCCGTTGAGGTCGGGACGTCCATCGCCGTCCAGGTCCGCGAGCGCGCCGAAGTCCACCCGGGCCCCGGGAGACGCCTCGACGACGGCCCGGCGGCCCGCCGTCTCCGCGGGGACGTCGAGAAAACCGTTCCGGTTGTCGTCGTAGGCGTCCAGGATCAGGGCGCGGACCTGAACGCCGATCATCTCGAGTAGGCCGGCGCCGAACAGATGCGGGGTGTTGAGGCCGTAGCCGACCGGCTGGACGGTGTTGCCGCCGGCACCGGGAGTGCGGAATGGCGCGTTGTGGCACATCCCGCAGGAGGTCGTGGCCGCCGCCAGCTCCCGGGACGGCAGCGCGGCGAAGACCCCGTCCTCCTGCCCCCATTCATGGAAGAAGTAGGAGCGCCCGCGCTGGAAGGCGAGCCAGGGATCGGACTGCTGGAGGTGCATGGAGGTGCCCGGCACGTCCGGCCGCTTGGAGTGGATCACCCGCACGCGGGGCTCGCGGATCGACAGACCCAGCGGCTCCTCGGGACGGACGGAGATCTGCGCGGTGGCGACCAGGGCCGTGAAGCCGAGCCCGAACAGCAGGAGCGGAGCGGTTTTAAGGCTTTTTAGGATGTTTCTCATCGCCTCTAATTATCCCGGTGCTTTGCGGGGCAGGATCGAGGACATCCGGCAGTCCGTCGCGATCCTGGTCCCGCCGGTACGGCAGTTCCAGGGAGTAGGTCTCGGCGATGTTTTCGATCAGAAGCAGAGGCCGCCGCCGGCCATAGGCGTCGACGACCATGTCCAGCCGGCGGTAACGAGGAGGATGGGAGAAGAGGAAGCGGGCGTCGAAACGCTCATAGCCGACGTCGACTCCCGCCACCTGGAACGGCTCGGCGGGAACGCCGTCGCCGTCGATATCGCTGCGGATCTCATCGGTGGAGTAGAGGACCAGCGACTCCAGGTATTCGATCAGCAGCCGGCGCCGTTGCGGGGCGAGGCGGCGGTAGGCCTCCCGCTCTTTGGAGGCCTCCCCGCCGTGTGCCAGGATGACGGCATCCAGCGTCAGGTACTGAGCGGCGTGACCGTACGGGGCCGTGCTGCCCACGCCCCACAGCGGCGCGGTACGGTGCTCCCGCTGCAGCGAGCCGTCGAACCGGCGCTCGTGGAAGCCCGGCCCGATGTCCCAGTGCTTGAAGTCCGTATAGATCCGCTCCACCGAGTGGGAGCCCGCGAGGGGTACATGGTCTGCCGAAGGGAGGAGGCGGTGGAGCGGCGCCAGTGAGCCGACGAGCTCCACCGTACCGTCCGCGGCCGGCCGCGAGCTCGTCCTCAGCTCGAAGAGGCGGCGGTCCCCCTGGAAGCCGCGCGCCTCGTCCCGGGCCTCGATCCGCCAGGTCTCGACGTGGCAGCGGACACAGCCGGCCTGGACCAGCACCTGCCGGCCCCGCTCGTTGCGCGCCGTCGCCCGGACCGCCGGCGCCGGCGCGTGGAGCATGTAGAACTCGATGGCGTCGACGTCCCCCTCCGTCAGCTCGCTGAACCTGCCGTCGCGGTCCGGGTCGTCGAGGGAGATCCCCGTCGACGCCAGCCACAGGCCGCGGTCGACCGAGCCGCCGAGCGCGTACTGCTGTGCCCCGGCCATCGACCTGCGGCCGAGGCCGTTGCGGTGCGCCTGCTGGGTGGGGTCGTGGGCCTGCATCCCCATGTGCACGTCCGCGGCCGACGTGTAGAACCCCCGGATGGTCGCCGACTCGGCGCCCTGAGAGACCCGGCGGGAGCCGACCTGGCGCCAGCCTCTCCCCCAGCCGAAGACCTCGACGGCGAAGTTGAAGGCGGCGACCCTCGGATCGTCGAACCCGTAGGCGTCGCGCAGCACCTTCCCGCCGGCGTCCAGGTACCAGACCCGGAACAGCGGGTTGAGGCGCGGGACGCCGTCCGGACCCGGCGACAGGTCGCCATAGCGGATCGGCCGCGCTCCGGGAGACGGCACGACCTCCACCGGCCGCGGCCCCGACACCTCCGCCCGGTCGATGACGCCGTTGCGGTTGAGGTCATAGCGGTGGAGCACCGTCTGGCGGACCTGCTCGCCGAGCATCTCGACCAGGCCGGCGCCGAAGAAATGCGTCGAGTTGCGGCCGTTGGAGCCGGTCGAGCCGATGGTCTGCCCGCCGCCCGGCTCGCGGTACGGCACCGAGTGGCAGAAGCCGCAGCTGCTCGTGTGGTCGCGCGCCACCCGCGACAACGAGCCGTGATGGGGGCCCTCGTCCTCGTCCACGTACAGCGGCACGCTCAGCTGCGCCGGCCGTCCATAGACGCCGTGGCGGAGCTGGAACTGGCGGTTCAGGAGGTCCCGGCCGAGTTGGTAGAGAAGGAACGGGTCGCGCCGGCCGAAGTACCCCGTCGTACCCGGCCGGGTCGAATCCTCCGAGTGCACGAGGTGGACCAGCGGGTAGGGGATCGAGACGCCCGTGGGATCGTCAGGGCTCTCGGCGATCTGTGCCCGCGCCGGCCCGAGAGCGGCGAGGAGGACGGCGGCGGCCAGCCACCAGGGCGTCGGCCCCCTCTGCGACAGGAGTCTCACCGGCTCCCTCCCGGGGAGCGCGGATGCGCCAGCCGGAGGCCGACGAGCCGCTCGGCGACAGTCGATAAGGTTTCGGGCACGAAGAGCGTGGCGCCGATGTCCGGCACCGCGGCCTTGAAGCCTTGGAGCGTGAGCACCGACGTGCGGCCGTCCGCGGCGGACATCACCATGCGCGTCTCGGTCCAGGCGCCGTCGATCTGGCGGAAGCCATGGACCCGCAACGTTTTGGCCGGCCGCCGGTCGGAGGGCGCGAGGAAGTGATCCGCGCCGAGCAACACCGGCGCCTTCTCGAGCAGGTAGAACCGCGACCGGGCCCAGGACGAGGTCCGCGCGCCGCCGGCCACCGGCGTCGCGTCCACCACCCAGACGCTCTGTTTCAGGAGGGTCTGCTTGCCCCGCAGCCGGAAATCGTACCCGGCGACCGGGATTTTCATCCTCAGGTCGCGGTAGCCGAAGTCCGAGCCCAGGAGGCCCTCGTCGAAATGGCTCGGCTGGATCTGCAGGACGCGTCGTTTTCCGGCCGGCAGATGGAGGAAGACCTTCATGCCGGCCGGCTCCCGCGGATCTTCGACCAGGAGGTAGTTGGTCCCCTGCAGGCCCTCCGGGCGTTCGAGCACGAAAAGGGTATGGACCACCTCTCCGGTCCGCTGCCAGAGGTTCGCGACCAGGAAGCTGCGCGTGACGACCTCGCCGCTCTTGAGCTCGAGCTGGACGCGGCGCCAGCCCGGAGCCCCGAAGCTCCGGCCGTTGTACGTCTCGACCAGCCGCAGGGCCTGGGGATCGGAGCCTCCGCCGGCCGCCGTGGCGCTCGCCAGGGCTCCCCACAGGGCCACGAGCCACAGCGAGCCGGCAAGCCATCGCCTGCCTCTGGGCGAGGTCCCTCGCGTCATGGTCAGAGGCTCCGGGTCACAGGCTCCATCCTTCGGCTCTTCCTATAGTCTATTCGCGAGTATCTATCCTAGAGAGGAGAACCGGCGAGGTCAACCGGGATCGCTGCCGGAGCGCCGGCGCCAGGCCGCGGCGGCCAGCACCACGCCGGGGACGACGAGCAGGGTCATGACGGCGCATACCGTCAGGCTGAGGCTCACCAACAGACCGAGCTGCCGGTTGGGCAGGACCTCGGAGAACGCCAGCGAGCCGAGGCCCAGCGCGATCGCGCCCGCGCTCTTGACGATGGCCGGGCCGGTGAGCGCGACCGCCTCCTCGATCGCGGCAACGGCCGCCCGTCCCGCCGCCCGCCGTTCCCGGTACTGCGCTACCAGGTGGATCGAGTAGTCGACCCCGATGCCCAGGGCTACGGCGGCGAACATCGAGTTCGCGATGCCGAGCGGGACCCCGCTCAGCGCCAGCACGGCGAAGACCAGGAGAACGCTGATGAGGACGGGCAGCAGGGCGAGCAGCGTGGCGTCGACGCGACGGAAAAGCAGCAGCAGCAGGAACACGTTGGCAAGCAGTGCGAAACCGACCGACTTGACCTGGCCCACGACCAGCAGGCGCACGGCGAGATAGCTGATCCAGCCGTCGCCGAACGGCGTCAGTATGACGGCGTCCGTGCTCATTCCGGAGGCGGCACGCACGACCCGGGCGATACGTGAGTAGTTCGCGGCACGGATGAACACAGTGATCCGGGCGCGCTGGTAGGCGGCGTCGAGGCGCTCGCTCAGAGGCGAGCGGCGCAGCGATCCCAGGAGCAGCAGCGACTGCTCGATCTCGGCAGAGCCCAAGGGGACGTCCCGCCGCCGCCAGGCCGCATAGTCGACGCCCTCCAGGGCCGCCTGGACGCGGGCCACGTCGCCATAGACGCTCTGCACCGCGCCGACGCCGGGCAGGGCGGCCAGCGCCGCCTCCTGCCGGCCGAGGCGCTCGAAGGCCCGGGGGTCCAGGAACCCGTCACGCTTCCGGCTGTCCACCAGGACCTCGAGGCGGATCGTGCCCGCCAGGGCTCCGTCGAGGACGCGGCTGCCCACGGCGATGTCGCTTCCCGGCGGGAGGTTCCGCACCCAGTCATCCTCGATGCGGAGCCGCCGGACCGCCCATGCTGACCCCAAGGCGAGGAGCAGGCCCAGGACCAGAAAGCGCCTGGGACCGACCCGGCGCAGCAGGCCGAAGAGGAGGGACGGGCCGCGAGTCTCCAGGATCGCGCCGGCCGCGCCGGCCGGAGCGACTTTAGGATCGATCAGGACGAGCAGTGCGGGCACCAGCGTAAAGCTGAACAAGGTCGAGAACAGGATCGCCAGCGCCCCGTAGACGCCGAAGACCCGTTGGGGCTCGAGGTCCGCCGCCGCCAGCGACGCCAAGCCCGCGATGGTGGTGGCGGCCGTCAGCAGGATCGGCCGGGCGACCGCGCTGAAACCCGCGACCACCGCCTCCGCGGTCGAGGCGCCCGGCGCTAGGCGCGCCTCGCGGAAATACCGGTTGAGGGCGTAGACATCGTCGGAGACCCCGATGACGACCAGGATCACCGGCAGGACGAGCGTCGTAACGAAGACCGATTCCCCGCGAAGCCCCATGAGACCCGCGGTCCACAGCAGGCTCGCGCCGATCTCCGCCAGCGACACCAGGGCCGGCGCGGGGTGCCGGAACGAGACCGTCAGGACCAGGGCGACGATGAGGATGACGGCCGGCAGCAGCCGGGAAAGGTCCTGGGCGGCGGAAAGACCGAGAACGGCCTGGGCGAGCGCCGTACCGGAGACATAGATCCGGTCCCCATCGTCTCCCAGGGAATGGACCAGCCGGCGGACCTGCTGGAGTACCTGATAGCGGTCGGCGTCGGGATAGACCTCCGCGAAGATCGCGGTGACGCGGCCGTCCGCCGAAACCAGGATCCCGTCGTCCAGCCCCAGCGCCCGGGTCTCACGCCGCAGGCGTTCGGCCAACGCGGCGTCCGGCGGGCGGTCGCGCGCCAGCAGCGGCTGCGGATCGAGAGTGTCGTCCTCGACGAAGAACCGCGGCAGAGTGGCGAGGCTCGCGACCGATTCCGGGACGATGCCTTCGATCCCGGCGAGCGTTTCGCCGAGTTGGACGACGAGCGCCAGCGTCCGCGGGTTGTAGATCGTCTCCCGTGGGCTCGCGACGCCGAGGACGACGACGTCGCGCAAGCGGAACAGCTCGGCCGCCCGGTGGCTCTCGATCTCCGCGGGATGCCCCTGCGGGATGAGCGCCCGGCCATCCAGCCGGAGGCGGATCCGGGGGATCGCCAGGCTGACCGCCACGGTCATCACCACGATCGTCCCGACGACGAGCCAGGGATGGCAGACCGACAGGCGCAGGAGCCGCTCGACCCCTCTCGGCGCCTTCGGGACCCCCTCGCCCGCGCGAAGCAAAGGACGGCTCATCGCGTAAATGTAGCAGCTGGGTCCTTGAGCTACGGTTGCACTCCACCATGTGCAGGCGGAGCCATGCCACCGCTCGGTAGCCCGCCGGGTGCTCTTCGCCTGGGAGACCCCGGCGGCGGGCCGAATCGGTGATCTGTCGGAGAATGAGGCTCAACGCCCAGTCTTCGGGACCAGCGCCACGATCCGCACGGGCCCGTCGCCGGCCGCTTCGTGGCCGAGAGCCATCGGCACCGGCCGCGGCCGGTCGCCGTTGATCACCGAGAGGTCCGAGTGGCACAGCCCGGCGGCGCGTGTCTTCATCCGGGGGACCGCTGGACGAGCCGCCGGCAGCGCCAGTCCAGGTAGTGGACCAGCACCCAGAAGCTCTTGAACGCGGGGTTGCGCGTCTGCTTGTGATGGTAGCGGTAATAGATCTGCTGCGCGATCACCGCCAGACGGAACAGCCCGTAGACCTCGTAGAAGGTCCAGCTCGCGGGGCGCAGCTTCATCCGGTCCAGGTAGACCTCCACCACCTCCTCGCGCCGCAGCATCCCCGGCAGGTGCGTGGGCTGGCGCCGCATCCTGCGCATCACGAAGTCGTCGTCCGCCTGGACCCAGTACGCCAGCGCGTTGCCCAGGTCCATCAGCGGATCCCCCAGGGTGGCCATCTCCCAGTCGAGCACGCCCACCACGCGGGTCGGCTCGTCCTCGGCCAGCACCACGTTGTCCAGACGCCAGTCGTTGTGGATGACGCACGTGGCCACATCGTCGGGCACATTGGCGTGCAGCCACTCCCGCACGCGGCGGAAGCGGGGCACGTTCCAGGTGAGCGCCTTCTCGTACCGGTCGGACCAGCCCTGGATCTGGCGGCGCGGGTACCCCGGACCCCTGCCGAGCGAATCGAGCCCGATGGCCGTGGCGTTCACGCGGTGCAGCTCGACGAGCTTCTTCACGACGTTGAGGCAGAGCTGGCGGTTGCCGGCGGCGTCGAGCCGCAGCCCCTCGGGCATCCGCGCCCTCGGGATGAGCCCCGCGACGCGTTCCATCACATAGAAGTCCGCGCCGATCACGGCGGGATCCTGGCACAGGGCCACCATCGTGGGCACGACGGGGAAGACCGGCTTGAGCGCCCGCTGCACCCTGTACTCGCGCGCCATGTCGTGCGCGCTCTTCGCCTTGGTGCCCGCCGGGGGACGGCGCAGCACGAGGTCGCGTCGCGGGTACCGGAGCCGGTACGTCCAGTTGGAGGCGCCGCCCGCATACTGCGTCACCTCGGGCGCGCCCTCGAGCCCCGGCGCCTGGCCCTTGAGCCACGCGTCGACCGCGGCCAGCGCGGCCACGTCCAGCGCCTCCCCGGGGCGTACCGCGTTGTCCGCCGATACCGTCAACGTCACGGTTTAACCCTTCGAGGCGCTCCGCCGCAGGAAGAGCAAGCCCTTGCGGGCCAACGCCACATACGTCTCGCGTGGGAGCAGGCGCTTGAGACGCCAGGTCCGGCGCCCCTTGACGTGCGGCAACAGGTAGAACCGCCGCGCCGCGACGGCGCGGAAGATCTGGTCCGCGATGTCGTCCGCGGTGAGGTTCGAGGTATCGAGGAGCCGCTGCAGCATGACCTGCAACCCGGCGTCGTCGGTGCGCGTGGACTCGTGCAGGTTCGTCCTGAAGAAGGAGGGGCAGACGACGGTGACGCCGATGCCGGCGCCGGCCAGCTCGTTGTGCAGCGTCTCCGAGAGCGAGACCACGGCCGCCTTGGTCGCGTTGTAGCTGCTCATCAACGGCACGTCGAGCAGCCCCGCCATCGAGGCGACGTTCACGAAATGGCCCCGTCCCTGGCGCTTGAAGACCGGCGTGAAGACGCGGCAGCCGCGCACCACGCCGAGCAGGTTGATGTCGAGGATCCAGGCCCAGTCATCCAGCGGTATGTCCTCGATCCTGCCCGCGCCCGCGACGCCGGCGTTGTTCACGACCACGTCGACGCCGCCCCAGCGCCTTTCCAGCTCTTCCGCGACCGCCCGCAGGTCGGCCTCCCGGGTGACGTCGCAACGCAGGAACAGGGCCTCGGGTCCGAGCTCGTTCAGAGCCTGCTCCGCCTCGGCGCCGCGGGCCTCGTTGACATCGCCGACGCACACGCGCCATCCGGCGCGGGCATAACGGCGGCCGACCGCCAGCCCCAGCCCGCTCGCCCCGCCGGTGATGAAGATGCGGTTTGCGCTCATCGGGGGCGCCCCTCCCTGGGGCTCCGCCGCGCGAGCTCGGCGCGGGCGATGACGCCCTTGTGCACCTCGTCCGGCCCGTCCGCGATGCGCAACGCGCGGGCCTGCGCGAAGAAGCCGGCGAGCGGCGTGTCGTCGCGCGAGACGCCCGCGCCGCCGTGCAGCTGGATGGCGTCGTCCACCACCTTCTGCAGCACGTTGGGGGCGACGACTTTGATGGCGGAGATCTCCGTCATGGCCCCCAGCGGGCCGACCTCGTCCAGCTTCCACGCGGCGTAGAGGGTGAGCAGGCGGGCCTGGTCGATGGCACAGCGCGCGTCGGCGACGCGCTCGCGGTTGCCGCCCAGGTCGATCAGCGGCTTGCCGAAGGCGGTGCGCTCCGTCCCTCGGTCGATCATCAGGTCGAGCGCCTGCTCCGCGGCGCCGATGCAGCGCATGCAGTGGTGGATGCGTCCCGGCCCCAGGCGGCCCTGGGCGATCTCGAAGCCCTGGCCCGGCCCCGCGATAATGGCCTCGCGCGGCAGGCGCACGCCGGTGAAGTGGACCTCGCCGTGACCGTGCGGCGGGTCGTACTCGCCGTACACCGGGAGCATCCGTTTCACCTCGACGCCCGGCGCGTCCAGGGGCACCAGCACCATCGAGTGCTGGTGATGGCGGTCCTTCGCCGGATCGGGCGTGCGGCCCATGAAGATCGCCACCTGGGCGCTGGGATGGCCCAGCCCGGTGGTCCACCACTTCCTGCCGTTCAGCACCACGGCGTCGCCATCGATCACCGCCGTGGCCTGCATGTTGGTCGCATCCGACGAGGCGACGTCCGGCTCGGTCATGCAGAACACGGAGCGGATCTCCCCGGCCAGCAGCGGACGCAGCCAGCGCTCCCGCTGCCCGGCCGAGCCGTAGCGGTGGAGCACTTCCATGTTGCCCGTGTCCGGCGCGTTGCAGTTGAACACCTCCGGGGCGATGAGGCTGCGCCCCATCTCCTCGGCGGCCGGGGCGTACTCCAGGGTGGAGAGGCCGGCGCCGAGCTCCGCGTCGGGGAGGAACAGGTTCCACAGCCCCTCGCCGCGGGCGCGCGCCTTGAGCTCTTCCATTACCGGAGGCACCCGCCACTGTGTCCAGTCCGCGCCGTGCCCGCCCGCGGACAGCTGCCGGGAGTACGTCGCCTCCGCGGGAGCCACGTGCTCGCGCACGAAGCGCCGGACGCGTTGGCGGTAGTCGTCGGAACGGGCGGTCGGCTCGAAGTTCATCGTGGCTCCGGCGGTAGAGCGTGGGAGAGTGCTGCGGAGGATCATACCCGGTGATCGCGCGGCAGGCTCGCTCTCGCCTCGTCGCACTCGCCGCACACCCCGAGGGGATGGAGGAAAACGGTCTCGTTCTCGCGGAGGTGGGCCAGCGCGGCCTCCACGATGTCGCGCGAGCGGGCGAGGCGCGCCTCCGCATGCCCGATGACGCCGCGGCGCTGTTGCCTTTCGGCTTCGAGCCACCCGTCCAGGAGACTGAAATTCTCGCAGCAGTGGTCGATCTCGCCATACTCGTACCGTATCGGCTGTCCGTTCTCCAGGACCATCGCATAGTGGGGCAGCCGGTACCGCACGCCCGCCATGTTCTCCGCGAGATGCACGGTGGTGTCCGCGTCGTGTCCCACCCCGAGCAGGAGCACTTGCCCATCGAGCTCATAGACGCGGCCCACCGGGCTCTCCAGGCCGTGGGGCACATCCACCGGGTGAGGAGCGGTGATCTCGGCGGCCCTGGGACCGATCGCCGCGAACGCATGGGGGCTTTCGCTGCGGAGGACGCCCGGCATTCTCCAAAAGGTATCCGCCACGACGCCCATCCCGAGGCACGGAGTCTCTTTCGGATCGAAAGGGTGATCGTCGTCGTCGCTCATGCTCGGCATGACCAGGGTCCCCGCGGGACCCAGAGCGGTGCGCAGCGCCTCGATCAGGCCTCGCGGCCCGCCTTCCACCGGAGCTACTCTCGAAAACGCCGTATGCACGACCAGGACGCCTCCGGGTTGTGCTCCCAGCGCGAGGATCTGCCCGGTCAGTTCACTGAGGCTGATCACAGCTGCTCGGTCCTCAGGACGTGCAAGTGCTTTTTGACCGCAGCCAAAAGCTCCTGCTCCTTGCCGGCCTTCGGTGTGTACGCAACGATGACGAAACGGCCTGCTGGACTCACTCTCCACCTTCCGTCGGCAAGTTGGTGGCAAGCCAGCCACTGATGCCCGCTGACATGACCATGACATTGCCATAGCCCATCTTCTTGGCCCGGCGAGCCGCATTGGGCGCCTTTCTGCACAGGGGATTCGAGCAATAGAACACCAGGCTGGATTCTTTGGCTGGTGGCAGATCACAGTCCTTGTAATCGGCAGGATCAAGGTTCAAGGCGCCGGGAACACGCGCCTTTGTCCAACTCTGACGAGAATTGACGTCGATGACGGTCACCTGCTGCTTTTGTATCATTTGATGCAGTCCATCGGGAGAAATGGCCTTGAGCCCCATGAGTCGCGCAAGCATGTTTCTCGCTCCTGTTTGTTGACGGTAGGCCAGGGAGACGCCTCCGCCCCTGGTCCTTATACGCAGGGGCCGGCCCAGTTGTTTGGACCGACGCCGGGCGGGCGGGATCCCCTGGTGGCTCGAAGGAGAGAAAAGGAGGGCCGAGGGAGACGCCCCCATTACGGCTCCCTCGGTACTTCGGTTGTCAAAGAACCTCTGGCCGGCATCTCCGTCCTTCTTGCCGCCCCTATCTATGTATACGGATGAGCCGGCCTAAACGTTGAAGACGAGCGCCGGGCGTGCGGGAGCTGTATCCATGACGGCGGCCCGCACGGCAAGGCAAGCTGCTTCGTCGGCTCTATAGCTGACGGTCACAGTCACCGAGTTGGCGACCGCGGCAGCCGGGCTGGCCGCCACCGCCATCGAGCTGGCGGGCGCCGCCGCCGGATTTGCGGGCGCCGCCGCCGAGCTGGCGGCTCCCGCCACCGGGTGG
>JBKKAU010000622.1:0-17280 GCA_046714475.1 Thermoanaerobaculia bacterium | reverse complement strand
GTCCCCGAGGAGACGGGCGGCGACGCCGCGGCACGCGCCGCCGAGCTGGCGGCCCTCGCCGCCTCGGCCGAGGGCTGCACCCGCTGCCGCCTCTCCGAGGGACGTCACAAGGTGGTTTTCGGCTCCGGCAACCCGGACGCCGACCTGCTGCTCATCGGCGAGGGTCCGGGCGCCGAGGAAGACCGTCAGGGCCTGCCCTTCGTCGGCGCGGCCGGCGAGCTGCTGACGCGCATCCTCCAGGCGATGGAGATGAGCCGCGACGAGGTCTACATCGCCAACATCGTCAAGTGCCGTCCTCCCGGCAACCGCGACCCGCAGCCTGACGAGGCCGCCGCCTGCCACGGCTATCTGGAGCGGCAGATCGCGCTGGTGCGCCCCAAGGTGATCGTGGCCCTGGGCAAGGTCGCGGCGCAGACCCTGCTGGGCACCGAGAGCCCGATCGGCCAGATGCGCGGCCGCTGGTACCGCGTCCAGGGCGTCCCGGCCATGGTCACCTACCACCCCGCCGCTCTGCTGCGCAATCCCGCCCTGAAACGGCCCACCTGGGAAGACCTGCAACAGGTCCGCGACCGGCTCCGCGCCGGTTGATTCCGGGACGCCTGTTCCAATGCCTCTATAAGCTGGACACGCCTGGGGGAAGGTGTTACTTTTGAAAGATAAAATTCTCCCTCAGGTCGTTGAATGTCGATTTTGGAAAGCTCCGAGCTGCCCCCTTCGTTCGACGATTTCCTGCGTAAGGTCGAACCGAAGCTGAAGAGGGTCCTTGCGACGTACCGCATCCCGAACGAGGATGCCGAGGATCTTCTTCAGCAGACGCTGCTCGTGCTGCTCTATCAGTGGGAGCGGGTGCGCGATCCCGAGGCCTGGCTGGTGGGGACCCTGAGGCGGCACTGCCTGATGTACTGGCGGACCCAGCGGCGGCGGATCTACTCGGCGGTTGACGCGACCATCCTGGAGTGGCTGTCGAACCCGGTCGAGCCGCCGCAGGAACGGGCCGAGCTGCTCTGCGACCTGGAGAACCTGATCGGCCGGTTGCCGTCGCGTTGCCGGTCGCTGCTCCAGCTCCGCTTCCGGTTGGGGTATGAGCCCCCCGAGGTCGCCAAGAAGCTCGGCTACCGCACCTCCAGCATCGGCAAGATCACCACCCGGTGCCTGGCGGCGCTGTCGAAACAGATGCTGGCCGCCGGTCGCTCCGAAGAAGAGGAAGAATCCCCGGAGTCTGAGCCACCCGTTCGGGCATGAACGAGTCGGACCATCTGCTTCCCCAGCTCGAACGCCTCCTGCGCAGGTTGGAGACCGCGGACACCCCGATGGTGCAGGTCTGGGGCTGGCCGGGCAGCGGCAAGGCGGCTCTGCTGCAGGCCTTTCTGGCACGGCAGGGAGACCGCGCTGTCGGGTTGCGGCTCGGCGACTTTTCCGCCGAAGACCGGCTGCGCGAGGCCCTGGAAGCCGCGCACGAGGCCGGCGCGCTCTGGCTGGTGGCGAGCGGTCCGCCCGGAGAGCGTCTGGCCGAAGCGGTGCGGTGGCTGCGGCCCGGGCAGCGCCTGGTCTTCGCCACGGAGGCCCGATGGAGCGGATGGAGCGGACCCTCTCTGCCGTGCACCGTCCTCTCTCCCCAGGAGATGCTGCTGACGCCGCGGGAGGTCGCGACCTTCTGGCACCTGCTCACCGGCGGAGTGCTCGACCAGGGTTCCACCGAGGCCCTCTGGCGGGCGAGCGACGGCTGGTACCGGCCGCTGTGCCTGGCGATCGACGCCACGGGCGGCGTGGACCTGGAGCAGACCGACCCGCGGCAGTTGCTGGAGATCCCGCCGGTACGGTTCTTCCTCCGGCACGAGGTGCTGGACAGCTTTACGGCCGAGGAGCGGGACCGGCTGCTCGATCCGTCCGCGGAGTGCTCCGGGCCGGGGGGGCCGGCTTGGGCGCCGATCGAATCGCGCGGCCTCTGGGTGGAAGGGGAGGAGCGGGACCGGCTGCCCCGGCTGCTCGCCGCGCTGCTCGACCGGGAACGCCGCCGCCGCCCCAAGACCGCCCCGGTCTCCGTCCCCGCGGCCGAGCGGCCGGTTCCCGTCCTGGAAGCCGCGGCCCCGCGTCTGGTCTATCGGGTCGGGCTCCTGGGCAGCTCGATCGCCTCGATCCGGGAAGGGCCGTCCGGGCACGCGGGAGACAACGAGCGCGACCTCGGCTGCCGCCTGCGCCGCTCGTTCCAGGTGCTCGCCTACCTGGCCTCCTCTCCGGAGCTGCAGGCCGGCCGCGAGGAGCTGATCGAGGCGGTCTGGCCGATCGAAGGGGAGCGGACCATCGAGCGCAACTTCCACCCCACGCTGAGCTATCTGCGGCGTGCCCTGGAGGCGGGCCGCAAGGAGGGGGAAGGGCCGACCGCGCTGCTGTTCCGCAACGGCGTCTACCGGCTCAATCCGGAGATCACCTGGGAGGTCGACGTGCTCGAGTTCTCGCGGTTCATCGAGGAGGGACGTAGCCACCTCTCGCGCGGCGAGCTGGAGCCCGCGGCGGAGGCCTGGCGGTCCGCCTGGAAGCTCTACCGCGGCGCCTTCCTCCAGGGGCATTACGAGCCCTGGGTGACGACGCGGCGCGAGGGGTACCAGCGCCTCTATCTCGAGACGCTGCGCGAGCTGGGCGACCTCTACGTCCGGCTGGAGCGGGCCGAGGAGGCGATGGACGCCTACCGCTCGGTCCTCCTCGAAGACCCTCTCCAGGAGAAGATCCACCTCGCCGTGATGAAGCTCTACGCCGCCCAGGGCCGCCGCGACCTGGTGCGCCGCCAGTACGACCGCCTCTGCACCCTGCTGCTCGACGAGCTGGGCGTCGAGCCGCTGCCCCAGACCACCCGGGACTACCACCGGCTGATGGCGTAGGCACGCGCCCGAGGGTTGTCGCGCCGCGGCACATCTGGTACCGTCTCGCGCGATCGGAACAGGCCCCCTCCGAAGCGACGTATTTCTCTCCACGACGGGAATGAGACTCGGCAACCTGCGATCCGCCTGCCTGGGCGGCTTCCTCTATGGCGCGATCGCCCATGGGGCGGTCCTGTCGCTGGTCCACGTCCTCTACAACGAGCTCGGCTCGACCCGCGACGCGCTGGTGACCCTCGCCTGGTTCGTCCTGCTCTACGGGGGATGGGCGGCGGTGTTCTTCGGCGTGGCGTGGGTGCTCAAGCGCGGCGTCAAAGCCCTCACCCCCCGGCCCCCTCTCCCGCCACCCCACGCCCCCTCCCCGGGAGAGGGGGAGACTCTCTTCCCCGGTCTCCTCCTTTTCAACCTGGTCTTCTGGGAGATCTTCTGGCTTTACGGCCGGACCTACGAGGAGGTGCCGTTCGGGTCCTCCGGGTTGTCCGGCATGGTGACGTTCATCGCCGTGGCGGGGCTGGTCATCGCGCTCGCCGTGACGCTCGGCTCCTGGCTGCTGGCGCGGTTTTTCCGGGGGGTAGGACGAAAGACGGTCCTCGCCGCCGCCCTGCTGGCGCTGGTGGTCCACGCCCTGGCGCCTCTCTATGCAGGTCGTCCCGAGCCTGTGAAGACGGCCGCGGCCCCGCCGCGGATCCAGGTCCAGGCGACCGGTCTCAAGGTGGTGCTGGTCGGGCTCGACGGCGCCGACTGGCGGGTGCTCCGGCCGCTGATGGAGAAGGGACGGCTGCCGACGTTCACCGCGATGACGCGGCGCGGCGCCTCGGGCTCGCTCGCCTCGCTCCCGGACGCCAACTCGGCGGTGATCTGGGCGTCGATGTACACCGGGGCCACGCCCGACCGGCACGGGGTCCACGACTTCTACCGCGTCGAGCTCCCGGGCCTCGCCTCGGCAGGGCTCTTCCCGGTCCACCGCACCTACTTCAAGGAGCTGGCCGACCTGGCGGGGAAGGTGGGTCTCGCGCGCCAGACCATGGTCAGCCGCTTCTCGCTCCATACGCTGCCGGTCTGGGAGATCGTGGACCACGCCGGGCTGTCGCTGGGGCTGGTCGACGGCTATCTCTTTTCAGTCCCCGCCATGAAGCCGTCCGACCCCCGGGGTTTCTTCCTCTCCTATGGGCTCGACGGCTTCGCCCAGATGCCCGGCGGCAAGAGCCTGAAGGACGCCGAGGTCTTCGCCCAGCCGCCCCAGCTCTTCCGCCAGGTGCGGCCGCTCCTCGGCCGCGACGACTTCTACTGGCAGTCCGCCGTGCTGTTCGAGATGCTGCGCGCCCGGTCCCAGCCGCGGTTCCTCAACCTCTACACCCACCAGCCGGACGTCTGGCAGCACTGGTACTGGAAGTGGCTGGAGCCGCGCTACTTCCCGGGAGGCTCCGAGGAGGACCAGGCCCGCTACGGCGGCAAGATCCCGCGGCTCCACCGCGACTTCGACGCCTTCCTCGGCCGGCTGCTCGCGGCCGTGGGGCCGGAGACGGTGGTGATCGTCGCCTCCGACCATGGGCACGCGCCGACGATCCTGCACGGCCGTTTCCACAGCCAGCACCGCCACGGTCCGCCCGGCATCCTGCTGATGCAGGGGGGGCCGGTGAAGCCCGGGCACGTCCTCGAGGGGGCCGGCGTCTACGACCTCCATCCGACTCTGCTCTACCTGCTCGGCCTGCCGGTGCCGGAGGACGCGGCGGGGAAGGTGCTGCTCGACGCGCTCGACCCGGAGTTCGTCCGGCGCCACCCGGTGCGCACGGTCCCCAGCTACGAGCCCCTCGGGCCGGCCAGGGGCCTGCCCGGCGGCGGCGCGGCCGGTGGCGACGCGATGAACCGCCAGGAGATCGAGAAGCTCAAGTCGCTGGGATATCTTTGAGGAGGAGCGTGAGCATGACCAGTCCCTCGAAACGCGACATGCCGGTGGTGATCCTCTGCGGAGGCCAGGGCACCCGGCTGCGCGAGGAGACCGGCTACCGGCCGAAGCCGATGGTCGAGATCGGCACGCAGCCGATCCTCTGGCACATCATGAAGATCTACGGCCGGTACGCGCTCGACCGCTTCGTGCTCTGCCTCGGCTACAAGGGCTGGGAGATCAAGCAGTACTTCCTCCGCTACAAGGAGATGCACGGCGACTTCACGATCTCCATGGACGGCGGCCGTCCGCTCCAGTTCCACAACACGGACGGCGACGAGAGCTGGCGGGTGACCTGCGCCGAGACCGGACCCGACAGCGGCACCGGCGCGCGTCTCTGGCGGGTGAAGGGATATATCGACGCTCCCACCTTCTGCTTCACCTACGGCGACGCGGTCGGCAGCGTCGACGTCGACGCCCTGCTCGACTTCCACTGGTCGCAGGGGCGGGTGGCGACCGTGACCGGCGTCCACCCGACATCGCGCTACGGCGAGATGGTGGTGCGGGACGGCCGCGCGGTCGAGTTCAACGAGAAGCCGACCCTTGCCGAAGGCGTGGTGAGCGGCGGCTTCTTCGTCTTCCAGCGCGAGGTCTTCGACTACCTGAACGACGACCCGCAGCTCTTCCTGGAGCAGCAGCCGCTGCAGCGCATCGCCCGCGACGGCCAGCTCTCGGTCTACCTGCACGAGGGGTTCTGGCACCCCATGGACACCTACCGCGACTACCTGGCGCTCAACGAGCTGTGGAAACAGGAGAACCCGCCCTGGAAGATCTGGTGACCTCCGCCTGCCGCTTCTGCGGCCAGCCGCTCCGTCTCACCTTCGCGGACCTCGGGTCGTCGCCGCTCGCGAACTCGTACCTGGAGCCGGAAGACCTGCGGAAGGCGGAGCGGTTCTACCCGCTCCACGTCTACGTCTGCGAGACCTGTTTCCTGGTCCAGCTCCCCGAGGCCGAGTCGCCGGAGGCGATCTTCTCGGACTACGCCTACTTCTCCTCGTACTCCGACAGCTGGCTGCGGCACGCCGAGGGTTATGCGCGGATGGCGGTCGAACGCTTCGGGCTGGGGCCGGAGCACCGCGTGATCGAGATCGCGAGCAACGACGGCTATCTGTTGCGGTTCTTCAAGGAGCGGGGCGTCCCGGTGCTGGGCATCGAGCCGGCGAAGAACGTCGCCGAGGCGGCGGAGGCGCTGGGCATCCCGACCCGGGTCCGCTTCTTCGGCACGGAGCTGGCGCGGGAGCTGGTAGCCGAGCGGATCCAGGCCGACCTCCTCGCCGGCAACAACGTCCTCGCCCACGTGCCCGGCTTGAACGACTTCGTCCAGGGTTTGAAGACCGTGCTCGCGCCGCGCGGCGTCCTCACCCTGGAGTTCCCGCACCTGCTGCGTCTGATGGACGAGGGGCAGTTCGACACCATCTACCACGAGCACTTCTCTTACCTCTCGTTCCGCACCGTGCAGAAAGTCTTCGCGGCGCACGGCCTGACGCTGTTCGACGTCGAGGAGCTGCCCACCCACGGCGGGTCGCTCCGCATCTACGCCAAGCACGACGAGGACGGCTCCAAGCCGCTGGAGAAGAGGGTGGGGGAGTTGCTCGAGCGGGAGGAGGCGGCGGGGCTGGGCACGGCCGAAGCCTACCGGTCGTTCGCGGAACGGGTGCGGCGGATCAAGCGCGGCCTGCTGCGCTTCCTGCTGGAGGCCAAAGAGGAGGGCCGGTCGATCGCCGGCTACGGCGCGCCGGCCAAGGGCAACACGCTCCTCAACTACTGCGGCATCCGCACCGACTTCCTCGACTACACGGTCGACCGCAGCCCGCACAAGCAGGGGCGGTACCTGCCGGGTACGCGCATCCCGATCCATGGGCCGGACCGGCTGCGCGAGACCCGCCCCGACTACGTGTTGATCCTGCCCTGGAACCTCAAGGACGAGATCATGGAGCAGATGGCAGACGTCCTCTCCTGGGGCGGGAAGTTCGTGGTGGCGGTCCCCGAGGTCCGCGTTCTGCCATGACCTTCAAGGAGACCGGCCTCGCCGGCGCCTGGGTGATCGAGCCGCGGCGTTTCGAGGACGAACGCGGCTTCTTCGCCCGGACCTACGACCGCGAGGGGTTCGCGGCGCACGGCCTCGATCCCAGGATCGAGCAGTGCAGCGTCTCGTACAACCACCGGAAGGGGACGGTGCGAGGCCTCCACTTCCAGGCGGCGCCGCGTGCGGAGGACAAGCTGGTGCGCTGCGCCCGCGGGGCGGTCTTCGACGTCATCGTCGACCTCCGCCCAGGCTCGGCCACGTTTGGCCTGCACTTCGCGGTGGTCCTTTCGGCGGAGGAGGGGAACCAGCTCTACGTCCCCAAGGGGATGGCGCACGGCTTCCAGACGCTGGAGGACGCGACCGAGGTCTCCTATCAGATCTCCGAGCTCTACTCGCCCGAGCAGGCCCGCGGCTACCGTTGGGACGACCCGGCGTTCGGCATCGCCTGGCCGCTGCCGGTCAGCGTGATCTCGGAGAAGGACCGCAACCTGCCGCTCTTCGCAAGCTGATGCTCGCCGATTTCGACAGCCGTGCCGCTGGTGAGGCGATGATGGAACTGATCGCCGCCGCGTACCCGATCTGCCGCAGCATCACCGGCGATGGAGTCCGCCGGACGCTGGCGATGCTCGCCGAGCGCATCCCTCTCCAGGTCCACGAGGTGCCCACGGGTACGCAGGTTTTCGACTGGACAATCCCCAAGGAGTGGAACATCCGCGACGCCTGGGTGAAGGGGCCGGACGGCGAAAAGGTGATCGACTTCCGTCGGTCGAGCCTCCACGTCCTCAACTACAGCGTCCCGGTCCATGCGAAGCTCCCTCTCGCCGAGTTGCGCCAGCACCTCTTCACCCTGCCCGAGCAGCCCGGCCTGGTGCCGTACCGCACCTCCTATTACCGCGAGGCCTGGGGGTTCTGCCTGAGCCACGACCAGCTCCAGGCACTGCCGGACGGGGAGTACGAGGTCTTCATCGATTCGACCCTCGCCGACGGCTCGCTGACCTACGGCGAGTGCTTCCTGCCGGGCGCGTCGGAGCTCGAGGTCCTGGTCTCCTGCCACGTCTGCCACCCGTCGCTGTGCAACGACAACCTCTCGGGGATCGCGGTCTGTACCTTCCTGGCGCTGGAGCTGTCGCGGCTCCAGCTCCGCTATTCCTACCGGTTCCTCTTCATCCCGGGGACGATCGGCTCGATCACCTGGTTGGCGAGGAACGAGGCGACGGCCGGCCGGATCGCGCACGGGCTGGTCGCGGCCAACCTCGGGGATCCGGGAAGGTTCCACTACAAGAAGAGCCGGCGCGGCTCTGCGGAGATCGATCGAGCTGTGCTCGCGGTGCTGCGCGGGGAGGAGCACGGTATTCAGGAATTCATTCCTTTCGGGTACGACGAGCGCCAGTTCTGCTCGCCGGGGTTCAACCTGCCGGTCGGGTCGCTGACCCGCACCCCTTATGGGCGCTACCCCGAGTACCACACTTCGGCGGACAACCTCGACTTTGTCCAACCGGAGGCGCTGGCCGGGTCGCTGCGGATGTATCTCGCGGTGATGGACGCGTTGGAAGGTAACGGCCGGTACAGGAACCTCAACCCCAAGTGCGAGCCGCAGCTCGGCCGGCGGGGGCTCTACCGGACGATCGGCGGCGACGAGAAGGGCCGCGAGCGCGAGTTGGCCCTGCTCTGGGTGCTCAACCTCTCGGACGGCGGGAACACCCTGCTCGAGATCGCCGACCGGGCCGGGATGAGCTTCACGGCGATCCGCGAGGCGGCCGATGCTTTGCTGGAGGCGGGGCTGCTGGAGGAGGCGGGATGAGCGAGCTCAAAGAGAAGGTCGCCCTGGTCACCGGGGCGAGCGGCGGGATCGGCGCGGCGATCGGCCTGGCCCTGGCCAGGGAGGGGATGCAACTGATCCTCACCGGCCGGAACGCCGGCAGGCTCGCCGCGGTGGGGGAGAAGGCCCAGGAGGATTCGCCGCGGGTCGAGCTGTTCGCCCTGGACCTGACCGACGACGCGCAGCTCCAGTCCCTTGCGTCTTCCAGCGTCGACGTCCTGGTGCACTGCACCGGGCGCTTCCACGCGGGACCGTTCGCGACCGCGCCGGTCGAGGAGCTCGACGCGCAATACCGGGTGAACGTCCGCGTTCCTTACCTGCTCACCCAGGCGCTGCTGCCGTCCCTGATCGCCCGCCAGGGCCAGATCGTCTTCATAAACTCCAGCGCCGGGCACCACGACGCCAAGGCGGGGGTCGGGGCCTACTCCGCCACCAAGCACGCCCTCCGGGCACTGGCGGACAGCCTCCGTGACGAGGTCAACAAACAGGGTGTCCGCGTCCTGACCGTCTTCCCGGGCCGGACCGCCACCGCCATGCAGGAGGAGGTCCACCGGATCGAGGGCAAGCCCTACGCTCCCGAGCAGCTCCTGCAGCCCGAGGACGTGGCCGCCGCGGTCGTCCATGCCCTGACCCTGCCGCGTACCGCCGAGCTGACCGACCTGCACATCCGTCCGATGCGCCCGTTGCCGCCGATCCAGGTAGGCTAGACTGAAGCCATGGGTGCTGACGACCTTCTGAAGGATAAGCGGGACGAGATCCTGCAGATTGCCGCGAGGCATGGTGCGTCCAACGTCCGGATCTTCGGGTCGATCGCGAGAGGGGAGTCGACTCGCGACAGTGACGTCGATCTCCTGGTCGAGCTCGAGCGGGGGAGGAGCCTTCTGGATCACGCCGCGCTGGTCATCGAGTTGGAAGAGCTGCTGGGGACGCGGGTGGATGTCGCCACGGAGCGCGGCCTCAAGGCAGGCGTGCGGGAAGAGATCCTCAGGGAAGCCCAGCCTCTGTGAGCCGGCGGGATGGTCAGCGGCTCCGCGACATCCTCGAAGCCATCGAGAAGATCCTGCACGTGGCCGGCCAGGGTCGGGCCGCCTTTGACGCTGATGAAATGATCCAGGTCTGGATCGTTCATCACATCCAGATTATCGGTGAGGCGGCTCGGGCTCTCTCGGAGCCGTTTCGCGCAAAATACTCCCAGGTTCCCTGGCCGGTGATCGTGGGGATGCGGAACATCCTTGTCCACAACTACTTCGGTATTGACCTCGAAGAGGTCTGGGGCGTTGTGGAGAGGGACCTGCCGGTCTTGCAGAGAGAGGTCGAGTCGATCCTCGCTACAGATCCCGCCGCGGGCTGACCTCGATCTCCGACGGGCAGAGCACGCGGCTGCCGCTGGGGATGTCGCGGGCGACGATGGCGTTGACGCCGATGAAGACGTCGTCGCCGACTGTGATGTCGCCGATGACCTTGGCGCCCGCTCCGATGAAGACGTTGTCGCCGATCCGCGGCATCTTCTCCACCCGCCCAGGATGCGGCGAGCCGATCGTCACGCCGTGGAGCAGCAGGGCGCCAGCGCCGATCTTCGCGTAGCCGCCGATCACCAGCCCGGTGCCGTGGCTGATCCGCAGACCCGGTCCGATCTGCGCGCCCGGGCCGATGTCGACCCCCGTCAGGAAGAGGTTGATCCGGGCGAAGAGCGGCCCGAAGAAGGGGATGCCGCGCCGCTTGAACCAGTGGGCGGCGCGGTGGAGCACCACCGCCTGGAAGCCGTTCTCGAAGAACAGCGATTCGATCACGTACCAGGGGAACGCCTTGGTCTTGATCTCGCGCAGTCGGCGGGAGTCCTCACGCAGGTTATCGAGCATCGCCGCTCTCCCCAGGCGTGCTCCCAGACAATGCGGCTGGCAGCACCTCGATCTCGGCACGGTAGGTGTTGCGGCCGTTCCGATCCGAGAACCAGGCGACGTTCTCGAACACCGGATCGAGCTCCAGCACGTAGACGCCGGGCCTGGCTGGAGCGACGACCCGCTGGCGGACGCTGACCCGGCCGCCTGGCACCACCGGCAGCGGCAGCGGCGTGCGCTCGCCGTCCTGGACCACCACCTTGCCGTCCCGCAGCCAGTGGTAGGAGAGGTTCACCCGGGCCGCGCCTTCACCGGTCCAGGCGCGGCCGCTGCGGTTGAACAACCGGGTCGCGACCGTGAAGGCCTGGCCGGCGCGCACCTGCCTGGGGGCGACGATCTTGCCCCACCGGAGCTCGTACAGGTCGGCCCCCAGGTGCCGGCCGCTGCCCATGTAAGTCAGCTCGGCGCCGACGAAGAAATTCTCCCGCCGCGACGAGTCCTCCGCGAAGTAGGGGCAGCTGTTGGGCGGATAGAACCGCGTCCAGTGGCGGATGCGGCCGGTCCGCGGGTTGGCGACCAGCCGGTAGACGTAGACCCGCCTGCCGCCCTGGCTCCGCACCTTATAGGGCCTGCCAGGGCGGAGCTCCACCCGCCGCTCCTCGTTTCTCTGGAGGGCCAGCTCCTCCTTCGCCTCGCCCATCCGCAAGGTGACGCGGTTGCGTGGCGCCAGGCTCCGCACGTGGAAGACAGCCTGCTCGATCGGCTCGGGGCTGAGGAAGTACAGCTCCACGCGGCTCGCCCCACGCAGCCAGATCGACCCGCCCTGCGACAGCACCAGGTCCTTGCGGCCCACCACGCGCAGGTCGCCCATCGTGATCCGCTCGTAGCCCGGGACGTTGCGCAGCGACAGCTCCAGAGGGAAGAAGCGGAGCGGGGCGTTGCGCACGTGGGACTGCAGCGTCGGCTCCGGACCGCCGGCGCCGAAGGGGGTGAAAAGCAGGGGGCCGATGAAGAGCCCGGCGGCGGCGTACGCCAGCCCGACGGTCCAGCGCGGCCGGATCTGCGTCACCAGGAAGAGGAAGCCCGGGTAGACGTTGATGAAGTAGCGGTTGCCGATGAACCCGCCGCCGCCTTGCCAGTTCCAGGCGATGAAGACCAGGAAGAACAGGGCGACCGCGGCGAGCGAGAGGAGCAGCAGCCATCGCTCCGAGGAGCCCCGGCCGTGGAGCAGGAAGAGCACGACGGCGAGCGCTCCGAACGGCAGATAGAGCAGCAGCCCGGTATGCCGGCCCCAGAGGAAATAGCCGATGTTCTCGAAGAGCTCGCCCCAGGTGGTGTCCGGCACCCGGACCAGCCAGCTCCAGGAGTTGCCGGTGGGCGACTGCGCGGCGGCGGCGGCCTCTCCCTGACCGGCGGTGCCGCCGGCGCGCGTCCCCGCGGCCGGAGCGGGCGGCTCGATCGGCATGCGGCCGGGCTCGCAGACGGTCACGCCCTGACGCGTCACGCCCAGGTAGGAGCTGGGATGCCCGGTGAGCGCGGTCGAGATCCCCGTGACCGCGCCGAGCGAGAGCAGGGAGCCGAGCAGCCAGGCGCCGATCGCCGGCCACTGCCGGCGGCGCAGATAGCTCCAGAGCGGCGCGACGCCGACCGCGGCGATCATCGGCTTGTTGTAGGCGGCGAGCACCAGGGCTGCGCCCGAGAGCGCCGCGAAGACGAGGAAGCGGCGGCTTGGCGTGTCTTCGCGCGGCAACCCGAAGAACAGGCAGGCCGCGACCGCGGCCATGTTGAACACCTCGGGCTGGATCCAGAAGGCGTAGGAGAAGGCGGCGCTCAGCAGGAAGAAGCCGGCGGAGAAGAGCGCGGCCGTCGCGTCCGCGTTGAAGCGGCGCAGATAGAGCGTCCCCATCCAGATCATCGCCATCAGCAGCAGCATGTTGAAGGCGACGAGGCCGTTGGCGCCGAAGAAGGCGGCCAGCGGCGCGGCGAAAAGTGAGTAGATGTAGGGCTTGGCGTAGTAGACGGTGCGCCAGCCGTCGTCGGTCATCAGGATCAGGTTGTTGGCCGGCTGGAAAGGGAACTCCTTGAAGAGGCGGTCGATGTCCCGGACCTCGAGCCGCACGTCGCCGTCGTGGGCGAGGCTTAGGGCCATCAGGTAGTAGGCCGCCTCGTCCGCCTTGAGGTGGGCCGGCAGGCCCGGCTTGCCCAGGGTCAATGGGAAGAGGAAAAAGAACAGCGTGACCGACGAAAGCGCCAGGCGGACGGAGCGATTCACGGCGGGCGAGTGTAGCACCCGCCGGGCGGCTTCCCCTGTGATACAGTGCCGGCCGGCTTTTTTACCCTCTCTGAGAGACCGTACTCATGAGCACTCTCTATCTCGATTCCCCTGTAGGCGACGACGAGCGCCGCCGGCGGCTCTACGCCGGGCAGATCTTCGTCTTTTCGCCGCGTCCCTCGACGACGGCCCTCTGCGACTTCGCGCGCGAGCTGATCGAGGAGGCGTTCCATCCTCTCGACCCGCAGCACGCCCAGGACCACCTGCCGGTCGAGCGCTTCGTCGAGATCGTCGCCCCCTTGAAGCCGCGCTTCATCCACCACCCGCGCACCAAGGAGCTGCTGCTCGAGCTGCTGAGCGACCTGGGCAGCGACATGGAGAAGACCTACTTCGACGTGCCGCGCATGCGGGTCGCGACCAGCGGCGGATATCTGAACGCGGGCGTCGCCTATGTGCTCCATCCGCACCGCGACATCTGGTACTCCTCGCCGCTGTGCCAGCTCAACTGGTGGCTGCCGGTCTACGACTTCGAGTCGGAGAGCGCGTTCTCCTTCCACCTGCGCTATTGGGACCAGCCGGTCCGCAACAGCTCGGGCCAGTACAACCACTACGAGTGGAACCGGGTGGGGAGGAAGAGCGCCGCGACCCAGGTCAAGGCGGACACGCGCGTGCAGCCGAAGCCGCTGGACAATCTGGAGCTCGAGCCGGAGATCCGGGTCGTCTGCCCGCCCGGCGGCCTGATCCTCTTCTCGGGCGCGCACCTGCACTCGACCGTGCCCAACACCTCGGGTCGGTCGCGCTTCAGCATCGACTTCCGGACGGCCCACATGGACGAGCTGGCGACCCTGGGTGGAGCGCCGAACCTCGACCGCGAGTGCACGGGGACGACCCTGTTCGAGCTGCGGCGGGCCGCGGACCTGGCGCCGGTGCCCGAGGAGGTCATCCGGCTCTACGACCCGAACCCGCCGGAGGACCGCGAGGGGCTGGTCTTCAAGCCGCCGGCGGAGGTCGCCGCCGCGCCGGCCGCGAAGTGAGCACGGAAGCGGCGCTGCCCTACGAAAGCGCCCTGCGCGCGGGGGCGGTCCCCCGCGCCAAGGAGACTGTCAAGCGGATCCTGTCCGAGAGCGCGCTGCCGCTCGGGACGGTGATCCGCGTCGCGACCCGCGAGCCGGCGATCGCCCTCACCTTCGACGACGGCCCCCATCCCGAAGACACGCCGCCGCTGCTGGAGATCCTGGAGCGGCACGGCGCGCGCGGCACCTTCTTCATGGTCGGCCAGAGCGCCCGCCGGCACCCCGAGCTGGTGAAGCGGGTGGCCGAGGCCGGCCACGCGATCGGCAACCATACCTGGGACCACCTGTCGATGCCGCTGCTGTCCGGCCGCTACCGGCGCGGGCAGATCGAGTGGTGCGACGAGGCGCTCGCCCCCTATGGGGCCAAGCTGTTCCGGCCGCCCTATGGCGAGCAGAGCCTGGGGTCGCGCCTGGACGCCTTGCGCGCCGGCCATCAGGTGATCGCCTGGGACGTGATCGCCGAGGACTGGCGGGACGACCCGGCGGACGTCCTGCTTGCCCGGATCTATCGCCGCCTGCGGCGGGGGAGTATCGTCCTGCTCCACGACACGCTCCACACCACGGTCGAGGAGCGCCACCGCGACCGCGCCCCCATGCGCGAGGCGGTCGAGAGGCTCCTGGCCGAGTTGGAAGGCCGCTTCCGTTTCGTTACCGTCCCCGAGCTGCTCCGGCTGGGCCGCCCCTTCCGTTGGCACTGGTACCAGCGGGCGCGGCTCAACTGGTTGAAGCGGGTGAGGTAGGAGCTCACCCCTTCCGGTGGGTGATGGGCAGCAGCCGGTCGAGCGGGGTGTCGGGATCGGCCGCGGTCTGGGCGAGAAGGGTTTCGAAGTCCCGCGCCACCTCGGCCAGGCCCTCGCGCTTGAAGAGGTCGGCCGCTCCCAGCAGGATGCCGTGTAGGAAGCCCTCGCTCTCGCGGAAGATGAAGCTCAGGTCGTGCTTCACCGTCGCTTCTCCCATCGCGAACGGCTGCAGGGCCAGGCCACCCGGGAGCACCTCTCCGATCGGCGGCGCGTCGGGGTCGGCGTAGCTCAGCATGTTGAACGACACTCCGGTCAGCAGGGTGCGGCTGAAGCTGCGGCCCGGGAACAGCTCGGCCAGCACCCGCGGGAACGGCACGTCCTGGTGGGCGTAGGCCGCGAGCAGGGACTCACGCACCCGGACCGCGAGCGTGCGGAAGGACGGTCCGCCGGAGAGGTTGACCCGCACCGGCACCGTGTTCATGAACAGGCCGATCAGCCCGGAAAGCTCCCGCCGGTTGCGGGCCGCGAAGATCGTCGAGACGATCAGATCCTTCTGCCCGCTGTAACGGTGGAGCAGGGCGTCGATCGCGGCGAGGAGGACCATCGACAGCGAGCAACCCGAGCCGTGGGCGAGGGTCCGGAGAGACCGCGTCAGCTCCGGTCCGAGCACCAGCTCGGCGCTGACCGTGCGCGGGCTTCGGACCTCGGGCCGCTTCAGGTCGGTCGGCAGCGGCGGCGGTGGCGGCAGGGCCGCGAGGGTCTGGAGCCACCATGCGAGCTGCGCGGCAAGCGCTTCGCCGGCGTAGACCCGGCGCTGCCAGTAGGCGAAGTCCGCGAATTGGACCGGCAACGGGGCCAGAGGCGAGGGGCGGCCCTGCGTGTAGGCCGCGTAGAGCATCGCCAGCTCGCGCTGCAGCACCTGGATCGACCAGCCGTCCGAGACGAGGTGGTGGACGTTCAGCAGCAGCGCGTGCTCCTCGGGGCCGAGCCGCAGGACCAGGGCGAGGAGGAGCGGCCCGCGTTCGACGTCGAAGTCGTGGTCCGCGTGCCCGGCGGCCAGCCGCCCCCGGGTCTCCGGCCTCCTCCCCTCCGGCAGGGCCGCGAGGTCGACGACCGGGAGCGGCACCTCACCCGGCGGGGCGATGACGAAGCGGGCCTCGCCGTGTTCCCAGCGGAAGCTCGTCCGCAGGGACTCGTGGCGCCGGGCGATCTCGGTCAGGCTCCGGCGGAGCGCCGCGAGGTCGAGCGGACCTTGGATTTGTAAGGCGCGCGGCAGGCTGTTCTTCGAAATGCCCGTGAGCTGCAGTCCCCATTCCTGGTAGAAGGTCGCGGGCAGCGGCCGGTCGCGCGGCACCGGCACGATCCCGGCCTCTCCCGGGCCGTCCCCTCCCACCCCTCCCCGGATCTGGAGCGCCTCGATGTCGAGCGCCAGCTGGGCCAGGGTGGTCCGCTCGAAGAGCCGCGCGAGCTGCAGGTCCACCCCGAAGGCCTCGCGGACCCGCGACATGACCTGCGTGGCCAGGAGCGAGTGGCCCGAGAGAGAGAAGAAGTCGTCGTGCGCCCCGATCCGCTCGACCCGCAGTACCTCGGACCAGATCCCCGCGAGCAGCTCCTCGACCGGCGTGCGCGGAGGGACGAAGCCCTCCCGGTCCCCCCGCCCGCCGGGAGCGCGCCGTGCCAGGGCCGGGCGGTCTATCTTGCCTCCCGTGGTGCGGGGGAGCGGATCGGGCGTCATCACGAAGTCGGAGGGGATCATAGGTATCGGCAGACGGTCGCGCAGCCAGGCGCGGAGGTCGTCGCGCCCGATCTCGCCGCCCGAGACCCAGGCCACGAGGTGAAGCTCCGGACCCCCGATCGCGAGCACGGCGGCCTCCCGCACGCCGGGATACCGGGCGAGCGCCGCTTCGATCTCCCCCGGCTCGACCCTCACCCCGCGGATCTTCACCTGGTGGTCGATGCGTCCCAGGAGCTCGACCTCGCCGCCGGCGGTGAACCGGCCGAGGTCGCCGGTCCGGTAGAGACGGGCGCCGGGCTCGCCCGTGAAGGGATCGGGGAGGAAACGCTCAGCGGTCAGCTCGGGCCGGCCGACGTACCCGCGGGCCACGCCGGCCCCGCCCACGCAGATCTCTCCGGGTACGCCGGGAGGCACGGGCCGTAGCGACGGATCGAGCAGGCGGACGCGGGCGCCCTCAATCGGCCGGCCAAGGGTGACCGGGCCGCCAGGGAGCAGACGGGCGAAGGTGGCATTGGCCGTGGTCTCGGTCGGGCCGTAGAGGTTCCAGACCTCGGCTCCCGGCAGGGCCGCGGAGGTGCGCTCGAAGAGCTCCGGGCTCAGGCGCTCGCCGCCGAGGAGCAGCCGCACGATGCTGGAGAGAGCGCCGGACGAGCCGGAGCGCCCGGCCGCCTCCAGCACGGCCTTCCAGAGGGTCGGGGTTCCATTGAGCGCGACCTCCTGGCGGGAAGACAGCTCCGCGACCAGCGCCGCCGGGTCGACGGCGGCATCTCCGCCCGGCCCCCAGACCGTGTCTCCACGCAGTAGTGGGGCGAGGAGCTGCTTGAGCGAGGCGTCGAAGGTGAGCGACGTGACCCATGGACAGCTACGCGTCCGCTCTCCAAACAGGACGCGGTCGACGAATCCCAGGTAGACGGCGAGCTGGCGGTGCTCGACCGCCACGCCCTTGGGCCGGCCGGTCG
>JBKKAU010000621.1:0-4084 GCA_046714475.1 Thermoanaerobaculia bacterium | reverse complement strand
GTCCTGAATCGTGAGGCGGGCCCGGTCGGGCGAGGTCTCCAGGCGGAGCGTGATTTGAGAAGCCGCCGCGTGGCGTAGCGCGTTCTGGAGCGCCTCCTGGGCGATGCGGTAGAGGCCGACCTCGACTGCGGGAGGTAAAGAGACCGCCCCGGGTGTGGCCTCGAAGGCCGCACCCGCCTCCGCCGCCAGAGTGGCGAGCGCCTCGGGGAGCGTCCGCCCTTCGAGCGGGGCGGCGCGGAGGTCGAGGACGGAGCGCCGCGCCTCCTCCAGACCCTTGCGGGCGAGGCCGAGCGCGGCCGAGACGCTCCTCTGGATGCGCTCCGGGTCCGCCTGTTGAACGAGGAGCGCCTCGGCGGCTTCGAGCTGGAAGGCGATGGCGGAGAGGTCCTGCGCGAGGGTGTCGTGGATCTCGCGGGCGAGACGGTTGCGCTCCTCGGTCTGGGCCGACTCCAGCCGGCGGGCGTAGAGCCGTGCCCGTTCGACGGCCACGCCGAGCATGTCGCCGATCGTACGCAGGAGGTTCAGGTCGTCCTCGTCGAGCTCGCGCCACTCCGGCCCCGCCACGTTGAGCATCCCGAGCTGCTGGACCTCTCCATCAACCGAGACCTGGAGTGGGACGCTGGCGTGATAGAGGAGGCCGGCCGTCTTGCCCCGGGCGACTTTGAGCTTGCGCAGCCGGCTGCAGGTGACGACCTCGACGTTGGCGCCGGCGAAGTCGCCGTCGCGGAACGATTCGAGGCAGTAGCACCATCCGGCCAGGAGCGCCGGGTCCTGGCGCAGCCCGGGGGGGAGGTTCTGCGCGGCGGCGAGGTACGGCTCGCCGGAGTGTCCGTCGAAGAGGAGCACCCAGCCGGTGCCGAGCCCGAGGAGCTCGGCCACCTTTTCGAGCGCCCGCGCGAGCAGCGCCGGCAGGTCCACCGACGCGTTGAGCGCCCGCGCCACGTCGTTGAGGATGGACAGCTCGTAGCTGCGCCGTTCGAGTGTCCGGGCCTGGTGCTCTGGGTTGTTCATGACCGCCTGGAAGCGCTCCTGATCAGAGTCTACAGCGGCCCCCCTGGAGCCCGGCTTTGCTTCCGGGAGAACGGCTTAGATTGGAGAGGGGGAGGGGGGATTGGCGGTGAAAAGACGGTCGGGAACGGGCGGGCGTCACGTCCAGGCTGCACCAGGCTGCGAGCCGGCTGCATGGTATCCTGTCGTCCAGGAGAGGATCGGAACGCTCCTCTTCTCTTCCCCGATGCTGACGATGTGGAATAAAGCAACGACGCGAAAGGGAGCACGCCATGAGCCAGCCAGCCGTTGCGGCGCCTGGGCCTCTGCCTTTTGAGCTCGTCTACAGCGACGGAGAGCCTTTGGAAAGCGGGTGGCACGCCCTGCAGCTTCCTTTTCTCTGGGAACTGCTCCACCAAGCCATGGTGGAGCAGGGCCGGAGCGACTTCTACGTCGGTGGGGACATGTTCGTCTACTACTCGGTGGAGCAGGCCTGGGACGTGGCCAAGGGGAAGCTGTACTTCCGTGGGCCGGACGTCTTCTGGGTGGGAGGCGTTTCCCCGACGCCGATCCGCAAGGCGTGGGTGGCCTGGGAGGAGGGCGGGCACCTTCCGGACGTCATCATCGAGCTGCTGTCCGCCTCCACGGCGAAGGTCGACCGCAACGAGAAGAAGGACCTCTACGCCCGGATATTCCAGACTCCGGAGTACTTCCTCTACGAGCCTGAGACCGGGAAGCTGGAGGGGTTCCTCCTCTCGGGCCAGACCTACCGGCCGATGGTCCCAAACGAGCAGGGACGGTTCTGGAGCGAGCGGCTCCGGGTCTCGATCGGCCTCTGGCACGGAGTCCGGTTGGGCCAGGAGGGCGACTGGGTGCGGCTGTTCCGCCCCGACGGGAGCCTGGTGCTGACTGCGGCGGAGGCGGCGGAGGCGAGAGCCGGTGCGGCGGAGGCGAGAGCCGGTGCGGCGGAAGCGAGAGCCGGGGCGGCGGAAGCCGAGGTGGCGCGCTTGCGGGCTCTGCTCGAAGAAAAACCCCCTCTCCTGACGCCTCCCCCTACGCGCTAACCTGCCTCCCGAGAGGGCGGTGCTGCCTCCCCCCTGGCGCTTCAACGAGCGGCTTGTCGCTCGACCCAGGCGCTGACTTCCGCCGCGAAGCGCTCCAGGTCGGCAAGCCCGGTGGTGGCCGCGGTGTGAATCCGCGCCGGATCGACCCCGGAGTACCCATGGGCGACGACATTTCGCAATCCGACGGCGCCGCTGAGGGAGCAGACCGTCTCCTTGGAGACAACTCCACGGTCCTCGATACGTTCGAGGGCTCCACGGGCTGTAGCGACCGGCGGCCATCCCTCCGTGTTGTAGCCCGGCGGTGCGACGAACCCGCTGGCGGCGAGGTGGAGCTGCATGAGGTGCAATGGAATTCCCGGCGGCGCGGTGGACAGCATCTTCATCAGAGGGACCTCCGCGGTCCGCTCGTCACCGGGTGATTTGCCCCGCGACCCAGGCGCCTGCCTCCGCTGCGAAGCGTTCCAGGTCGGCGATTCCGGTGGTGGCCGCGGCGTGAATCCGCGCTGGATCCGCCCCGGAGTACCCATGAGCAACGACATTCCGCAGGCCTACAGCGCCGCTGAGGGCACGAACCGTCTGCTTGGTAAGGACTCCGCGCTCTTCGAGACGCTCGAAGGCCTCGCGGGCTGTCGCGACCGGGGGCCACCCCTCGTCCGAGATCAAGTGACTGGCAAGGTCGAGGCAGGTCTGGACAGCCAGGAGGAGGTTGAAGGAGACGAGGTCGAGGGTGTCCCGATCCGCGGTGAGGTCTTCGGGATTGTCAGGGCAGTGGGACCGCACCCGGGCAATGCGGTCCGTCAACTCTCCCAGTTTCATCGCGACGACGTTCGCGTCAACCATGCCGTCCCTCGGCCAGACGCTTGAGAAAGGAGTCCCGCATCCGCTCGAACCAGGGGCGGTCCGTCTCCGCCTGGAGCCAGGCGCGCCCCCGCCACGTCGCCGCGGCGCCGGGCTTTCCCTCATGAAGAAGGATGCCGTCGCGGAGGATCGCGTTCAGGAGGGGATAGCCGGGATCTTCGAGGCTCACGACGTCGACTTCGACCCTGGTAGCGCGACTCAGGTCTGCCGCGAGCGCCAGCGGGTCGAGGTCTTTTCCGAGCACGGCCACGTCCGCGTCGGAGCCAGGGCGGGCGTCGCCGCGCGCCCGGGAGCCGAAGAGAAGGGCGAGACAGATGTCCTGGCGTTCACGAAGCGCCTCGCGTAGAGGTTCGACGACCGGGTCGTGCGTTTCCATAAGAGAAGTCTATGTCACCGAGAAGGGAGGCGCGAAGCCTCTCGGCTGGCCGCCGGGGCCTTCTTCGGGGTCTCTGGAGCGGTGGTACAATCCCGGCAGTCGTTGGCCCATTTCAATGTCGCTTTCATCCGGTGGAGGTGCTCATGCGCTGTGCCCTTCGAAACGTCCTTGTGATCGCCATGCTTTTGTATGCAGCGACGCTCGTCGCGCAGACGACCACGGGCACCCTCGTCGGTACCGTCACGTCCGACAGCAATCCGATGCCGGGAGTCACGGTCACCGTTACGTCCCCCGCCCTGCAGGGGAGCCGAACGACGGTGACCAGCGCCACCGGCGGCTACCTATTCCCCGCCCTTCCCCCCGGCGACTATACGGTGACCTTCGAGCTCGAGGGCATGCAGAGAGTCGAGAAGAGCGCCGTCGTCGGCCTCAGCCAGACGGCCCGTGTCGACGCCGGGATGACCCTCCCCAGCGTGGCCGAAGAGATCACGGTCAGGACGTCGGCGCCGACGGTCGAAACGACCGAGATCACGGCGAGCTTCAACGCCGAGACCATCAATCAGCTCCCCACCGGCCGGACGATCGACGACATCGTGGCCCTCGCGCCGGGGGTGACGGAAGCGGGGCCGAACGACCAGATCACGATCTCGGGATCGATGTCCTTCGAGAGCCTCTTCCTGGTGAACGGCGTAGTGGTGAACGAGAACGTCCGCGGACAGCCGAACCCGCTCTACATCGAGGACGCGGTCCAGGAGACCACGGTTCTCACCGGCGGGGTCTCGGCGGAGTTCGGCCGCTT
>JBKKAU010000620.1:0-5335 GCA_046714475.1 Thermoanaerobaculia bacterium | reverse complement strand
CCCTCACCCCCTCCCCGGGAGAGGGGGAGGGAATGGGCCGGGCTGTCCCCCTGCCCTTGTCATCCTGAGCGTAGCGAAGGATCTGGAGGCCGGAGAGCCCCCGCCCAGGTCCTTCGCTGCGCCCAGGATCACCTTGGAGAGGTCGGGTGCGGACCGATACCGTCTCAAGGCTTGAAGCAGTCACCCCCTCTCCCGGGGAGGGCGGGTGGGGTGGCGGGAGAGGGGGCCGGGGGGTGAGGGCCGGCACGCCGCTAATCCGCCAGGTGCATCATGACCTCCTCCCCGATCCGGTCGAGGAGATGGTACAGGCGCTCCGGCTGGGTCTCCCCCCGGCGCGCCTCGGCGATGATCACGTGCGGCAGGTCGGAGGTGTCGTCGTAGACCTCGTGGCGCTCGATGCCCTGGAATACCGGCAGCTCGCTCTCGCCGTGCCGGCACCAGCGGACGTCGACGAAACCGCAGGCCTGGAGCGCTTCGGCCAGCATCTCCCGGTTCCAGAGGAAGCGGTGCCGCCAGCCATGAAACGCGCGGTTGATCGCCAGGGCGAAGGTCTGTTTGGCCGCGGGGTCGGCGTCGAGCTTGTAATGGGTCGACCAGACCCAGTCGAGGTTGGGCGTCGACAGCCGCAGCCAAGCGCCCGGGGCGAGCGCCCGGTGGCATTCGACGAGGAAGGTGACGGCGTCGTCGACGTCCAGGTGCTCCAGGAAGTGCTCGGCGTAGATCGCCTCGGCGTCGGTGAACTGGAGCCCCTGGGTCACGTCGGCGATGACGTCGACCTCCGGCAGGGCCTGGATGTCGATATTGATCCATCCTTCCAGGCGCTCCCGGCCGCTGCCGATGTGGAGGCGCGCGGGGTCGCTGGATTCCGACCTCGGCGGGGGCGTCGTCATGGGCGGGCGAGTTTAGCACGCGCCTTTCCAGGCATCCGGATTGCTTGCCATTCCGCGCCAGGTTGGGCCGGTGGTGCAAAATGCTTGTGATCATGAGGCTTTTACAGCTACCCTTTCTGCGTAGTCTCGCCGCAACATCCGTTTCTTAGGAGGAGGAATGTTCTCGATTGAAGAGATCGTGGCCCGCGAGATCCTGGACTCGCGCGGCAATCCAACCCTGGAGGTCGACTGCATCCTGGATGGAGGGGTCGGAGGAAGGGCGGCGGTGCCGTCCGGCGCTTCGACGGGCAAGCGCGAAGCCTTGGAGCTACGCGACGGCGGCAAACGCTATCGCGGCAAGGGCGTGACCCAGGCCGTCTCCAACGTCGTCGAGGAGATCGCGCCCGCCCTGCGCGGCATGGACGCGCGGGATCAATGCCGTATCGACCGTTCCCTGATCGATCTGGACGGCACGCCGGGCAAGAGCCGCCTCGGCGCCAACGCCCTGCTCGGCGTCTCGCTCGCCGTGGCCCGGGCCGCGGCCGAGGCGAGCGGCCTGCCGCTTTATTCCTATGTCGGCGGCCCGGCGGCGACCGTGCTGCCGGTGCCGCTCCTCAACGTCTTGAACGGCGGCGCCCACGCCGACAACTCGATCGACATCCAGGAGTTCATGCTGGTGCCGATCGGTTTCGACAGGTTCTGCGAGGCGTTGCGGGCCGGCGTCGAGATCTACCACACCCTCAAGGAGATCCTGAAGAAGGGCAAGATGGTGACCGCGGTCGGCGACGAAGGGGGCTTCGCGCCGGACTTGAAGACCAACCGCGAGGCGCTCGACCTGCTGGTGCGGGCGATCGAGCAGGCCGGATACACCCCCGGCCGCCAGGTGGCGCTCGCCCTGGACGTCGCCGCGAGCGAGATGGTCGAAAAGAAGCGCGGCGGCAAGGCGCGCTACGCCCTGGCCGGCGAAGGGCGCACCGGCCTCTCGAGCTCCGACCTGATCACCCTCTACCGCGAGTGGATCGACGCCTACCCGCTGATCTCGATCGAGGACGGCCTCGCGGAGGACGACCATGAAGGGTGGAAGGAGCTGACCGCCGAGCTCGGCGGCCGCGTCCAGCTCGTCGGCGACGACCTCTTCGTCACCAACCCCGAGATCCTCGCCAAGGGGATCAAGGAGGGGCTGGCCAACGCGCTGCTCGTCAAAGTCAACCAGATCGGCACGCTCACCGAGACCCTCGAAGCAGTCGACATGGCGAAGCGCAACGCCTACGCCAACATCCTGAGCCACCGCTCGGGCGAGACCGAGGACACTACGATCGCCGATCTCGCGGTCGCCACCCGGGCCGGCCAGATCAAGGCCGGCGCGCCCTGCCGCAGCGACCGGGTCGCCAAGTACAACCGGCTGTTGCGCATCGAGGAGGAGTTGGGCGGCGTGGCCACCTATCCCGGGGCCGCCGCCTTTCCCCGCTGGTCTCCGTGACGCAGTCCGAAGCGCCCCGCCCGCCCGTCAGCTACCGCCCGGTGTGGGGCGCTACGGTCGTACTGTTCCTCGCGCTGCTGGGGCTCGCCAGCCTCAAGAGCTGGCGGGATCTGGAGGCGGCGCGCGGGCGCGAGCTGCGGCTCGAAACCCAGACCCAGGAGACGGAGACCCGGATCGAGCAGCTCCGCGGCCGGATCGAGCGCCTGCGCGCCGATCCCGGCTCCCTCGAACGGCTCGCCCGGGAGGACCTCGGCATGGTCCGCCCGGGAGACGTCGTCATCGTGCTGCCGGACAACTCGGACGGCCGTCCGCTGGCGCTGCCGAAGCGGGCCGGGCCGGTGACGGTCTCCGTGGCGGAGGTCCCGATGCTCGACCCGGCCTCCGCCACCGAGCTCTCCCTCCCTCCGGTGGAGCCGGGCGTCACCCCAGCGGCGGATTCGGCCGGCTCACCTCCTCCCGCGGTTTCACCGGCTCCTCCGGCGCCTCCGCCAGCGGCCCGCTGATCCCCTTCCCGCGGTCGCCGCGCGCCAGCGTCACCTTGAGCACCGGCGGCGTGATCAGGGTGGTGACGATCACCATGACGACGACCGCGGCGAAGACCGGCGGGCTGACGACCTGGTGGCCGTGGAGCACGAGCTGGGCGCCGATGCCGGCGAAGATCAGGCCGACCTCGCCGCGCGGCACCATGCCGACCGCGACCGAGAGCCGGTCGAGCCCTTTCTCCAGCACGCCGGCGGCGCAGATCATCTTGCCCAGGATGGCGGCGGCGGAGAGCAGGGCCGCGAACCCCAGCACCTCGACCTGCCCGAAGCTCCGCAGGTCGACCCGGACCCCCATGAGGACGAAGAAGACCGGCACCAGGAAGGCCGCGATCGGGTGGAGCAGCTCCTCGATCGTGTGCTTGGTGCGGTCGCCCAGGTCGCGGTAGCGCACCTCGTCCAGGATCAGCCCCGCGGCAAAGGCGCCGACGATGGTCGCGAGGCCGATGCGGTCGGCGAGCCAGGCGAGGAGGAAGCAGAAGCCGAGCGCCAGCGCCAGCAGCAGCCCCTGGATCTCCAGCCGGCTTGCCAGCTTGAAGACCCGCGGCGCCAGCCAGCCGCCGAATGCCACGGCGCCGACGAGGAAGGCCAGCGACTTGAGGACGATCGACATGGCGTCCCAGGTGTCGAGCGTCCCGCCGGTGTTGGCGGCGGTGATGGTGCCGGAGACCACCGACAGGATCACCAGTCCCAGGACGTCGTCGATCACCGCGGCGCCGAGGACGATCTTGGACTCGCGGGCGGCCAGCTTGCCGAGGTCGGCGAGCACCCGCGCGGTGATGCCGACGCTGGTGGCGCAGAGCGTCGCGCCGATGAAGAGGTGGGTCAGCAGCTCCTCCTCCGGCAGCATCCAGGCCGCGACGCCCCAGCCGAGGAAGAACGGCGCCACGACCCCGAGGACGGCCACCAGCAGGCTCGACCACCCGACCGACAGCATCTCCTGGACGTTCGACTCCAGACCGACCTGGAACAGCAGCAGGATGACGCCGAGCTGGGCCAGGATCTCGATCCCCGGATCGGTCGCCAGGAACCCGAAGCCGCCAAACCCGAGGAGCGCCAGGTTGCCCAGGGCCATGCCGACGATCAGCTCGCCGAGCACGGCCGGCTGGCCGATCCGCTCGAACAGCTCGCCACCCAGCTTCGCCGCCACCAGGACGACCACCAGCCCGAGCAGGACCGGCACCACCGGCCCGCCATGCCCCTCTCCGGCCTCGGCCGCCAAGGCTGGCCGGGCGAGCCAAAGGCCCCCCAGGAGCAGCAGGACGATCCAGCTTTTACGCATTGCGCGCCTCCCCAGGACCACGGCATGGTATCGGGAATCCGGCTCACATTCAGCATGGCCGCCGCGCACCCTGTCGACCTCTCCAGAGGACGGCGTCCGAGGCCAAGGAAACCCCCCGGAATGGGGGTCTCGCCTCCTAAGCCATTGATTAGACTGCTCTTGGCTGGCTTTTTCCGCGCTTCATCCATTCTGGCACGGGCCTTGCCTTATAGGCTGGTGGAACGGAAATCGTCCTGGAGATCCAGGGACGCGGACCCCAAGGAGGCACATCCATGATTACCAACAGACCGCGGACATCTTCCTCCGCTCTACCGATCGTCCTGACCGCTCTCGTCCTCTTCGGATGCGCCAGCTCGAGCGTCCAGGCGGCCGGGTTCAACCTCGTCTCCCTCGATCAGGAGTGGCAGATGCGGGACGACCTGCGGGCCCAGGTGGCGCGTGAGTATCGTCTCGTCAACGACCCGCAGGCGCTCGCCTATCTGAACGAGGTCGGCCGGCGCATCGCCGCCCAGACCCCGTACGGCAACCGGCGCTGGGACTTCGGGATCGTCGACGACCCGTCCGTCAACGCCTTCAACCTGCCGGGCGGCCTGGTCTATGTGAACAGGGGCCTGATCGCCGAGGCGGACACCCTGGACCAGCTGGCGGGCGTGCTCGCCCACGAAATCGGCCACGGCGCCTCCCGTCACGGCACTCAGCTGATGAGCCGGGCCTACGGCTACAACCTGCTGGCGGGCCTCGCGCTGGGGCGCAACGCCGGCCAGGGCAAGCAGATCCTGGCGCAGCTCGTCGGCGCCGGCGTGCTCACCGACTACAGCCGCGACGCCGAGCATGAGGCCGACCGGCAGGGAGTCCAGTACGCGTACCGGGCGGGCTACGACCCGGCCGGCGCGGCCGATTTCTTCCGCCAGCTGTTGGACCTGCGGAAGCGGCGGCCGACGCGGGTGGAGCAGTTCTTCTCCAGCCATCCGCTGACCGAGACCCGCATCCGCAACGTCGAGGCGGCCGCGGCCAGCCTGGGGCAGGGCAGGAACCTGATCGACGACACGCGCGAGTACCAGAGGTTCCGATCCCGTTTCCGCTGAGCGGTTCCGGGTCTTCATATAGAAGAGGGGCGGGCCTTACCGGGGCCCGCCCCCCATAACATAAAGATTGATATACAACA
>JBKKAU010000619.1:0-3128 GCA_046714475.1 Thermoanaerobaculia bacterium | reverse complement strand
CGCTCCACCCCGTGGGCGCAGCTCCAGGAGGTGTTCTCGACGATCTCCGCCTGCTGCTCGGGAGGATGCGCCTCCAGGTATTCGCCGTAGTTGGTCAGCCGCGCCAGGCCGTGCGTCTCGATGTGATGCAGGGCATAGGAGAGCGCCATCTCGCCGTAGCGGTGGTGATGGCCATACGTCTCGCCGTCGGTCGCCACGTGCAGCAGCCGGTCGCGGTCCGGGTTCTGGGAGGCGCCGGCCAGCAGCCGCCCGGCGAAGCGCTCCCCCGAAGAGAGCAGCCCCTCGAAGGCGATGGCCCGCGACGCCGGGCCGTCGTAGAAGAAGACCGCCATGCGGCGGCCCGAGGGCAGCACGACCTCATAGGGACAGGTCGTATCGATCCGGCCGTCGGAGACGTCCTGCCAGGGGCCGGGCCTTGCCCCGCGGGAACGCACCCGTCCCGCCTGGTGAGGCTCCAGGACCGTGAACCGCACCCCCTCCCTGGCCAGGATGTCGAGGCTCTCCAGGTCGACAGCCGCTTCGGGCAGCCAGACGCCTTCGGCTTGCCGCTGGAAGCGGCGCTCGAAGTCGGCGAGCCCCCAGAGGATCTGGGTCTGTTTGTCGCGCCGGTTCGAGAGCGGCAGGATGGTGTGGTGGTACGGCTGGGCGAGTGCCGAGCCGTGGCCGGAGAAGCGCTCGCGGCTCAGCCGGTCCGCTTCGAGGACGGCCCGGTAGACCTCGGGCTGCCGCGCCTCCAGCCAGGCGAGCAGGGTCGGTCCGAAGTCGAAGCTGATGCGGGCGTAGTTGTTGACGATCCGCTCGATCCGCCCGTCCTCGCCGAGGATGCGCGAGGCGGCATTGGGGGCATAGCACTCGGCGCTGACCCGCTCGTTCCAGTCGTGGTAGGGGTAGGCCGAGTCCTGGACCTCGATCGCCTCCAGCCACGGGTTCTCCCGCGGCGGCTGGTAGAAGTGGCCGTGTACGCAGAGGTAGCGGTTCATCGGAAGGCCGTATCCTAGCGCGGGAGCGCCCGGCCTTCCAACGCGACTCTAGGAAGGAGATCCGCGGCGGAGCCGGCTCAGCTCCTCTTCGAGGGCTCGGAGCCGCGCCTCGGCTTCGGCAGCCCGCTCCTCAGCCTCTTGCCGGGCTCCGGCCTCCGCGGCAGCCCGCCCCTCAGCCTCTTGCCGGGCCCTGGCCTCCGCGGCGCGGGCCGCCTCGAGCTCGTCGTTCCACAGGAGCGGCTCTCCGGTGGCGAGGTCCACCAGCCGCAGGCGTTCCCCTTCCGGCACGAGTTTCAACCCGGTCGTCCGGCTCTCCAGGGAGCCGTCCTCCCCCAGGGGGATCGGCTGATAGCGGCCATTCATCAACCTGGAGCCTTGAAGCCGCGGCCTCAGGTATTCCTCGTAGGGGTCGAAGAGCACGTACTCCGGCACCCCGATCCGTTCATAGACTTCTTTCTTCCGCCCCCGGTCTTCATGGCGCGTCTTGCGCGAGGTGACCTCGATCACCAGGCTCGGGGGCTCCTCCTGCCAGAGCAGGTAGTTGTCCCGGTTCGACTTCTCGACCCCACGGGCCAACAGCACGTCCGGCGCGAGGCACGCCCGGGGGTTCCCCTCCTCGTAGCAGAGGAAGAGGTTGCCTCCCGCCCAGACGTCCGGCACGTCGGCATAGCGCCGCTCCAGGGACCCGATGAGGTCGGACATGACGATCCGATGCAGAGTGGTCTCGGCCATGGGTTGGCCGTCGGAGGTGGGGTATTCGATCGCCTGCCGGAGCGAAATCGCGCCCATGCATGCCTTCCTTTCCCCGACGGGTCGCGACATCAGAGCACGAACACCCGCCGGAGGACAACTTTCGTCCATCGTAGCACGGTGGACCCGACCGGGAGGGCACGCAGAGCTCCCCGGCAAGCGGCGCCACCCCCATAGGTGGTATTCTTGTGACCACCGAGACAGGGTGAAACCTCCGGGTAAGCAACCCACACCCTCCTCATGAACCGCAGGAGCATAGGGGAATTGCGTGGCTCGACAGAACTTCCAGCACGGCAAGCGGCAACGGGAACTGGCCAAGAAGCAGAAGAGAGAAGAGAAGCTGGAGCGTAAGCTCCACAAGAAGAACAACCCTGGAGAGGACAATCCGGAAGAGAGCACCCCGGAGACCGGCGTCGAAGACCAGGGAGCTCCCGCCGATGGCGAGCAGGCCGAGCCCTAGCGCCGCTCGTACAAATCGACCGAGCGGCCGGCGAGCCGCAGGATGACCTCCTCGCCGCCGGCCTCGATCTCGGCAGGGAGCGGGCTGCCCGGGCCGGCCCAGCGCTCGGCTGCCGGGCAAGATCCTGCGACATAGGACAACGGCTGCTAGTCGACGTCTTTCTTGAAGAACAGCGCGGAGAGCGGCGGCAGCGTCAGCGTCAGCGAGTGCGAGCGGCCGTGGAGCGGGAACGGCGCCGCGTCGACGCCGCCGAAGTTGCCGATGCCGCTGCCGGCGTAGCGCTCGGCGTCGCTGTTGAGCAGCTCTGTCCAGAAGCCGCCGCCGGGGACGCCCACGCGATAGTTGTAGCGCGGCAAGGGCGTGCAGTTGAGCACCACCAGCACGGCGTCGTCGGGCGTCCGTCCCAGGCGCAGCAGGGAGAAGACGCTGTTGTCCGCGTCGTTGGCGTCGACCCACTCGAAGCCCCTGGGATCGGCTTCGAGCTCGTGCAGCGCCGGCTCCTCTCGGTAGAGGCGGTTCAGGTCCACGAGCCAGCGCTCGATGCCGGCGTGCCGCTCGTCCTCCAGCAGGTGCCAGTCGAGGCTCGAGTCGTGGTTCCACTCCCGCCACTGCGCCAGCTCGGCCCCCATGAACAGCAGCTTCTTGCCCGGCTGGGCATACATGGCGCCGTAGAGCAGGCGGAGGTTGGCGAGCTTCTGCCAGAGGTCGCCCGGCATCTTGCCGAGCAGCGATCCCTTGCCGTGCACCACCTCGTCATGCGACAGCGGCAGGACGAAATTCTCGTTCCAGGCGTAGAGCGTCCGGAACGTCATCTGGTTGTGGTGAAAACGGCGGTGGATCGGATCGTGCTCCATATAAGCCAGGGAGTCGTGCATCCAGCCCATGTCCCACATGTAGCCGAATCCGAGCCCGCCGACGTAGAGCGGGCGCGACACCAG
>JBKKAU010000618.1:0-9331 GCA_046714475.1 Thermoanaerobaculia bacterium | reverse complement strand
GCCGCGACCAGGCGTTGCGCGGCCGGCCGCTCGGCGACGCCGGCACGGCGGAGGTGCTGGCCGACTGGGACGGCCGGGCGCTTCAGGCGAACGGCTCGCTGCTCGGCCTGGTCTCCTTCGAAGGGGGCGGCGCGCTCACCCCCGAGCGGGCCGACCTGTCGTTCGACGTGCGCAGCGACAAGCTCGGCACCCTGGCCCGCCTCGCCGCGCCGCAACTCGCCGACTTCCAGGGCTCGCTGCTCGGCACCGCCGGCTTCACCGCCGACTTCGCCGCCGGCTCCTACCAGGGGACGCTGAGCCTGGCGGAGCTGCGCCTGCTCTACGAGGGCCGGACCATCGCCAACCTGGAGCCGGTCGTGGCGGGGTTCACCCCGCGGGGGCTGGAGATCCGGTCGCTCTACATGGGCGAGGCGGGGACGGAGAGCGAGCTGTTCGTCGCCGGCACGGTCGGCCTCGGCGGCGAGACCCGCGAGACGGTGCCGCTCGACCTGCGCGTCCAGAGCACGGTCTCGGCGGCCTGGGTCGAGCTGTTCGCGCCCGACCTCGAGGTCGCCGGCTTCCTCGACGTGCTGGCGACCGTGCGCGGCACCCTGGAGGAGCCGCGCCTGAACGGCCAGGGGGTGGTGCGCGACGGCCGGCTGCTCCTGCCCGACTTCCCGCAGCTCGAGAACATCTCCGGCCCGGTCTATTTCAACCGCGACCGGGTGCAGCTCGGCGGCGTGCGCGCCCGCATGGGCCGCGGCACGCTGACCGCCACGGGTTTCGTAACCCTGGGGACGCCCCTGGAGTACGAGCTGGGAGTCCGCGCCGAGGACGTCAGCTTCACCTGGGAGGGCTTCCTGCTGCGCGGCGACGCCGACCTGGCGGTGGAGCCGTCCGGGCCGGGGCGCATCATCCGGGGCACCGTCCAGCTCGACCAGGCCGCCTACCGCAGCAACGTCGAGACCGACCTCTTCCGCCTGCTGCAGGGCGCCCTGCGGCGCGAGGGCCAGCAGGTGGAGCAGGTCGACGAGCTGCTGGCCCAGACGCAGCTCAACATCCGCATCGAAGGCGAGGACGCCCTGGTGGTGCGCAACAACGTCGCCGACCTCCGGGGCGGCATCGAGCTGACGATCCGGGGGACCCTGGCCGATCCCGCGCCGACCGGCAGCGTCATCCTGGAGCCGGGCGGCAAGCTCGTCTACGCCGACAACGAGTACGAGATCGAGCAGGCGCAGCTCACCTTCCAGAACCGGATCGAGCCGTACATCGACCTGCGGGCGCGCACCGAGATCCGCAACTACGACATCGTGCTCGGGCTGTCCGGCACCCTGGAGCGGCTGAACCCCACCTTCTCCTCCGACGCCGGCCTCGCCGACCTCGAGGTTCTGGCGCTGCTCTCGACCGGGCAGGAGCTGGAGGACGAGGGGCGCCTGCTCCTCCCCGGCGAGCGGGCGGAGTCCGACGTGCGCGCCAGCCAGTTCCTCGCCGGCCAGGCCGCGGTGGCGCTCAGCCAGCGGGTCAACACCCTGTTCGGCTTCGACCGCTTCCGCATCTCGCCGCTGCCGCCCGAGAGCGGCCGGTCGCTCGGCGGCGTCCAGCTCACCGTGGGCAAGCGCGTCTCCCGCGACCTCTTCGTCACCTACAGCACCAACCCCGCGGACTCCGAGCAGTACATCGTCCGCCTCGAGTGGCAGTTCAGCCGCAACCTCGTCCTGGTGGCGACTCGCAACGGCGAGGACGACACCTACGCGGTCGACCTCGAGTGGGAGAGGCGGTATTGAGGCCTCTGCTCCTCGCCGTCTTCCTGGCGCTGGGAGCGTTGGGAGCGTGGGCGACGGCCGGGGCGCAGGCTCCGCCGACCGACCTCGACGAGTTCCTCGGCGCCCCCTCCCTGGACGAGGGGATCGAAGCCGTGACCGCCGAGCAGGGGCCCGTCGTCCAGGCGATCGAGATCCGCAGCGACGCGCCGCTCGGCGACCTCGAAGAGCTGACGGCCCTGCTCGCCGTCGAGGCCGGCCGGCCGCTCACCGACGACCGCGTCAGCCGCACCTTGAGAAACATCCAGGCGAGCGGCATCGCCTCCGAGATCGAGCTCTACACGCGCCCCGCCGGTCCTCCAGGCGGCGAGGTGGTGGCGGTCCTGGTGCTGCGGCCGGCCGTCCAGGTGGCCGAGGTGCGGCTGGAAGGCGAGCTCGGGCTTCCCGAGGAAGACCTGCGGCGGTCGATCGGCCGGCAGGAGAACCAGCCGCTCAACGAGGCGCGGGTGCTCGCCGGCTTCAACCGCCTCGGCCAGCTCTACGAGGAGAACGGCTACCTCGACGCCGACGTCCGCGTCCGCGTCGCGACCGACGAGGCCACCCGCCGGGCGGCCGTGACCTACGAGGTCCGGAGCGGCCCGCGGGCGACGATCGGGCCGGTGGCCTTCGAAGGCCCGACCGCGCCGTTCACCGAGGCCGACCTCGTCGCGCAGCTCCGCTCCAAGCCCGGCGAGCCCTACTCGCACCGCGCCGTGCGCGACGACGCCGACCGCCTGCAGGCCTGGCTCATCGAACAGGGCCACCGCGCCGCGATCGTGGAAGCGCCGGCCGAGGTCCCCGACCGGCAGAGCCGGACCGTGGCGCTGACCTACCCTGTCGAGATCGGCCCCAGGATCACCGTCGAGGCCGCCGGCGTCGACCTCGACGAGCTGCGGCGCCGGAACCTCCTCCCTTTCCTCGGCGAGCAGGGTTACGACGAGGCCCTGGTCGGCCAGGCCGTGGAGCTGATCGAGCAGGACTATCAGCGGCGCGGCCACTACCGGGTCGAGGTGGACAGTGAGGAGCAGCCGCTGGACGGCACGGTGCGGCTGCTCCTCACCGTCCGCCCCGGCGAGCGCTACACGCTGGAAGAGGTCGTCTTCGAGGGCAACCAGGCGGTCTCCGGCGAAACGCTGCAGGATCTGATGACCACCTCCAGGCGCCGCCTCCTCAGCCCGGGCAGCGGCCGGCTCGTCGCCGCGGTGCTGGAAGAAGACCTCAGGAACCTCCGGTCCTACTACGCCCTGGAGGGCTACGGCGAGGCGGAGGTCGGCCCGGAGCGGGTGGACGAGGTGGGGGAGGCGGGGGAGGGTGGGCTGCGGCTGGTCATCCCGATCGTCGAGGGCCCGCGGCGGCAGGTGGGCGACCTCGTCTTCGAAGGGGTCCAGGCGTTCGAGCCGGGTTCGCTCGGCCTGCGGCTCCGGGCGGGCGGCCCTTTCCACCCGCAGCTCCTCGACCGGACCCTGGAGGTCCTGCGCCGCGAATACGAGAACGCCGGCTACGCGGCCGCCCAGGTGTCGGCGCGGCAGCAGTGGCGCGAGGACGGGCGGACCGTCGACCTGACGGTGCAGGCGATCGAGGGGCCGCGCACCACCCTCGACCGCATCATCGTGCGCGGCAACCAGCGTACCGACGGCGAGGTGATCCGCCGTTCGCTGGGGCTCGAGACCGGCGACCCGGTGAGCGAGGCGCGGCTGCTCGAGATCCAGCGCGCCCTCTTCCGCATGGGCCTCTTCTCCGGCGTCGAGGTCAACCTGACGCGGGCCGGTCTGGAGGGGGCGACGCGCGACCTCGTGGTGCGGGTCGAGGAGGGCAGGCCGCGGCGGATCTCCTACGGCCTTGGCTACGAATGGGACCGCGACAGCGACATCGGCAGCCCGCGCGGCAGCGTCAGCTTCACCCACAACAACGTGGCCGGGCGCGCCTACACCCTGCGCACCGACCTGCGGCTGGGCCTGCGGGAGAAAGAGCCCGAGGGCAGCTTCCGCCTGCTGTTCGGCCAGCCGTACCTCGGCCGCTACGCCGTGCCGGCCACCTACTCGCTGTTCTACTTCGACGAGAGCCGCGAGGGTTGGGACGTGACGCGCTGGGGCGCCCGCGCCGAGGCGGTCCGCGAGTTCACCGACCGGCGGGTCGGCCTGGCCTACGACTACCGTATCGTCGAGGTCGATTTCGACGACGCCTCCTGCGGTGACCCGCCCTCGGCCGCATGCCTGCGCCGGGTCGAGGAGCGCGAGGAGCGGCCGGCCGAGATCTCGAGCCTGGTCCCCAGCTTCCTCTGGGACCGGCGCGACGACCCGCTGCTCGCCACCGAAGGGTGGAGCTCGCTGGTCCAGCTCCAGTACGCCTTTCCGCTCCCCTCGGCGGACAGCCACTTCCTGAAGCTCTTCCTGCAGCAGACGCAATACCTGCAGTTGAGCCGCGGCCGGGAGAGGGGGACGGAGCAGGTGATCGCGGCGAGCCTGCGCGTCGGCGGCATCGAGCCGTTCGCCGAGCTCCCTCCCGATCCGGAGCTGTGCCTGGAGCCGCTCGGGCCCTGCCAGGACCCGCCCAACGCCGACGTCTTCATCGACGAGCGGTTTTTCGCCGGCGGCTCGACCACGCACCGCGCCTATGACCGGGACGATCTCGGCCTCCTGGGCCGGACCATCATCCAGCTCGACGGGAACACCTTCCGGCCGGTCGGCGGCAACGGCCTGCTGCTCTTCAACCTGGAGTACCGCTTCCCGATCTTCGGCCCGACGCTGGGCGGCACGGTCTTCTACGACGCCGGCAACGTCTGGGCCGACTGGCGCGACATCGACCCGGGCGGCGTCAAGCAGGGAGTGGGGGTCGGCCTGCGCTACAACTCGCCGGTCGGCCCCTTCCGCGTCGACTTCGGCTACAAGCTCGACCGCGAGCCGTACGAGGAGGACTACACGTGGACCTTCACCTACGGCAACCCGTTCTAACGCTCCGCTCCCTGCCCTTTCAGAACCTGTAGCTCACACCGAAGTGGATGCCGGTGAGCAGGTAGTCTTCGACGCTCGCCGTCGCTCCGGTCGAGGTGTCGAGCAGCTCCCAGTCGGCGAAGTGCTGCTCGGCGCGCAACGAGGTCTCGAGACCCCAGCGCTCTCCGACCCGGAAGCGCAGCCCGGCGGTCGCGCCGACGATCGGCTCGGTCCCGGCGTCGGTCTGGATCGTAAAGGCCCGGCCGCGGTCGGTCCTTCCCGAGACGTCGTCGACGTCCACCGACGCGAGGCCGGCGCCCACCCCCCAGTACCATTCCAGACGCCGCTCCGGCCGGCCGTACCATCGCTCCAGGTAGACCTGGAAGGTGGTCGAGGCCGCCTTGGAATCGATCACCTCCAAGGTCGGGTCCTGCTCGATGCCGAGCAGCTTGGGGGTCCGTTCGACGTCGAACTCCGGCGAGTGGCTCGCGATCAGCTCGAGGCTCCACCGGTCGTTCATGTGCCAGCGTCCGAAGAGGCTGTAGGTGATCACGTCGTTGGTGGGCTCGCCGTCGCCGACGAGGACGTCGGACCGTCCGCCGAGGTCGAACCCTTCGGCGCCGAAGACGGGGGCCGCCGCGGACATCAGGATCAGGGAAATGAAAAGCAGACGATGGAGAATCCGGTGCATGGGTCACCTCTCTGTCAAAGGCCCCGTTCCTTTCTGGAAGCGGGCTCCGTGCCGACAGGAGCGTAGGGGCCGAAGATGAAGAACCCATGAAGATCGCCGGATCTCTTCGCCTCGCGCCTTCATGTAATCTTCATCTTCGTACTCCAGGCTTCCTACGACGATGAAGCTCCTTGTGATCGAGGACTCCGAGAGGCTCCGACGCTCGCTCGGCCACGGCCTGCGCCGTGCCGGGTTCGCCGTCGACCTGAGCGCGGACGGCCGCGAAGGCCTCGGCTACGCCGAGGTCAACGACTACGACGTCGTCATCCTCGACCTGATGCTCCCCGGCATGGACGGCCTGACCGTGCTGCGCACCTTGCGGCAGAGGGGGCGGAAGACCCACGTCCTGATCCTCTCCGCCAAGGACCAGGTCCAGGACCGCATCCTGGGCCTCGAGCTCGGCGCCGACGACTACCTGGTCAAGCCGTTCTCTTTCGAAGAGCTCTGCGCGCGCGTCCGCGCCCTGATCCGCCGGCGATATGAAACGAAAAACCCGATGCTCCGCGTCCATGGCGTCGAGATCGACATGGCGCAGCGCAAGGTGCGTCTCGACGGCGAGCCGTTGGCGCTGACCCCCGCCGAGTATGCCCTGCTGGAGCTGCTCGCGCTGCGCCGCGGACGGGTGGTGACCCGCGAGCAGATCCTCGACCAGCTCTACGCGAGCGAGGCCGAGGTGGCGAGCAACGTCGTCGAGGTGCTCGTCTACTCGCTGCGCAAGAAGATCCAGCCCGCGGGCGCGCCGCCGGTGATCGTGACCCGGCGCGGCAGCGGTTACCTCATCGAGGCGGAGACCTCGTGAGGTCGATCCGGCGGCGCCTGGTCGTGCCGATCCTCGCCGGCTCGTGCCTGCTGATCCTGGGGGCCGGTCTCCTCCTCAACGGCCTGATCAGCCGGCGCCTGCGCCAGGAGCTCGACGACGCCCTGCTGGCCAAGGCGCGGGCGCTGGTCACGCTCACCGGACAGGAGGACGGCGAGGTCGAGATCGACTTCGCCGACGAGGTCATGCCGGAGTTCTCGGCGCCCACCGGGCCGGAGTACTTCCAGCTCTGGCTGGCGGACGGGACGGTCCTCGAGAGGTCCCGGTCGCTCGGAGACGCCGACCTGCCGCGTTCCCCCCGTCTCTCCAGGGAGCCCCTCTTCCGGGACCTCCGGCTGCCCGACGGCCGTCCGGGGCGGCTGGTCGAGATCGCTTTCGTGCCCGAGCCCGCGGAGGACGGCCCTTGGGGCGAAACGCTCCTGGACCCGACGGTCCCCCTGCCCGGCGGCGGTCTGCGCGCGGCCGTCCTGGTCACCGCCCGCAGCCGGCGGGAGCTGGACGCGCTGATGTGGTTCTTCCACGCCGTCGCCGTCGCCGTGGCGGCGCTGCTGGCGTCGGCGCTGGGCCTGCTGGTCCACGTCTCCATCCGGCGCGGCCTCGCGCCGCTGGACGAGATCGGCCGGCAGGTCGAGGCCCTCGACGCCGGACGGCTCGACCTGCGGATCGGGACGCGGATCCCGACCCTGGAGCTCGCCCCGGTCGTGGACCGCCTGAACGCGCTCCTCGCCCGGCTCCAGGTCTCCTTCGAGCGCGAGCGCCGCTTTTCCAGCGACATCGCGCACGAGCTGAGGACGCCGATCGCGGAGCTGCGCAGCCTGGCGGAGGTAGGAGCCTGCTGGCCGGAGGACCGGGAGCAGGTACGGTCCTTCTTCCAGGACGTCGACGGGATCGGCCTGCAGATGGAGCGCATCGTCGCCAACCTGCTGTCGCTGGCCCGTTGCGACAGCGGCCTGGAGAGCTTCGAGCGCGCCGAGGTCCACCTCGGCGCGCTGATCGAGGAGCTCTGGAGCCGGTGCGCGCCCGAGGCGGAGAAAAAGGGCCTGATCTGGACGTTCTCCCCCCGCCCGCCGCTCACCCTGGTCAGCGACCCCGGCAAGCTGATCCTGATCCTGTCCAACCTCCTGTCGAACGCCGTGACCTACAGCCCGGCCGGCAGTACGGTTTCCTGCTCGGCGACGGTAACCAGGGGGACGCTGGAGGTCACGGTCGCCAATCCGGCGCCCCTGCTCGGTCCCGAGGATCTGCCATTCCTCTTCGAGCGTTTCTGGAGGAAAGACCCCGCCCGCACCGGCTCGCTCCACGCCGGTCTGGGGCTGCCGCTGGCGAAGGCCTTCGCCGAGCTGCTCGGGCTCAGCCTGACGGCCGAGCTCGACCCAGGGAAGCGGCTCGTGCTGCGGCTTTGGGGGCCGGAGCTGGCCCGGGCTCATGGTAATCTGGCTGTCTAATGGAAGGCTTTGTCTATCACGTCGATGCCGACTGGGACCCCGAAGCCAGGGTCTGGGTGGCGACGAGCGATGATGTGCCTGGGCTGGCCACGGAGGCGCCTACCATCGAAGCTCTCGCCGAGAAGCTCCGGGTCATGATCCCCGAGCTTCTGGAGGCGAACCAGCTCCTCTCTGGCAGGCAGCCCGATGCGATTGCCTTCGAGCTGACGAGCCACCGCCAGGAGAGGATCCGCCTGGCCTCCTGAATGAGCTCGTCCTTCACGCCTCAGCTCAAGAAACTCCTGCTCTCTCACGGTTGCCGTTTCGAGCGGCAAGGCAAAGGCGACCATGAGATCTGGTTCAGCCCCGTCACGCAGCGCCGCTTTGTCGTCGACGGGGAGATCAAGTCTCGCCACACCGCGAATGCCGTTCTGAAGCAGGCCGGAATCGGCCATCGCCTCTGAGCCTCGTTCACGCCGCCCGGGCGAGGAGCAGGTGGCTGTCGCCGAACTCATGCCATAGATACCTCTCGCGCACCGCCTCCGCATAGCCCGCGCGCACCATCTCCCGCGGCGCGATCGCGTAGAGCATGGCGAGGTGGCTCGCCAGCGGGTCGTGCAGGCCGGTGATGAGGCCGTCCACGCTGCGGACGGGCCGTCCCGGATGGACTAGCAGCCGCGTGAACCCCGACGCCGCGCGGACCCTGTCGCCCTCCCACGCCGACTCCAGGGCGCGCACGACGGTGGTGCCGACGGCGACGACCGTGCGACCCTCCCGTCGGGCCGCCGTCACGGCCTCGGCCGTCTTCCTGGGCACCTCGAACGGCTCCGCGTAGAGGACCTGCTCCTCGACCTCGTCCGCGTCGAGCTCGTGGCTGGAGACGCCGGCGTGGAGCGTGACGCCGGCCAGATCGATCCCCTTGGCCCGGAGGGAGTCCACGACGCGGGCGGTAAACGGCCGCGCCGCGGAGGGCATCTCGGCGCTGCCCGGCTCGCGCGCGAAGAGGGTCTGGTACGCCTCGATCGGCGGATACGGCGCTTCGAGGTAGCCGTAGCGGATGGGCGTCCCCGCCCGTTCCATGGCGCGCTCGAGACCTCTCTCGACGCGCAGGAACCAGAGCCGCGGCAGGCCCGGGTGGGGAGCGACGAGGCGGGCGGGCAGACCGGCGATCTCCAGGGCGTCGTCCACCTCCAGGGAGAGGGGACCTGGCTCCGCGGCGCTCCGCCGGCATTCCACCAGGTAGAGCCCGCCGCCGTAGGAGGTCGAGACGTTGACGAGCAACGGTCCGAGGCCGGGGTGCCGGCCCGGCAGGCTCGCCGGCAGGGTCGTGCTCGTATTGACGACCAGGAGCGTGCCCGGCGCCAGGAAGCGGGGGAGGTCCCGGAACCGGGCGTGCTCGTGCCCGCGCCCGGTCGAGACCAGCAGGCGTACCTCGTCGCGTTCCAGGCCGCGCCGCTCAGGAGGCCCGTCCGCCTGCAGCGCACGCGGGCGGTCGAAGTCGAGCTCCGTCCTCTTCATACGGCGACCTCCTGGAGGACGGGAGCGTTCACCTCCCAGCGGTCCGCCTGCGCCTGATAGCGGCGGCCCGTTACGGCTTCGCGCGGCTGCCCGAAGAGCCAGGCCCAGAACGGCAGCGTCACCTCCGGCAGCGG
>JBKKAU010000617.1:0-5134 GCA_046714475.1 Thermoanaerobaculia bacterium | reverse complement strand
TGTTCATCGAGTACGGCCCCACCGAGGCGACGGTCGGGTGCTGGGTCTACTAGGTGCCGGCCGAGGGCGCGGCGGCCCGCTCCGTGCCGATCGGCTAGCCGATCGCCAACACCCGTCTCCTCCTGCTCGACGCCGCGCTGCGGCCGGTGCCCGAAGGGGCCCCCGGCGAGATCTACGTCGGCGGCGACGGCCTCGCCCGCGGCTATCTCGGCAGGCCCGAGCTGACCGCCGAGCGGTTCGTGCCCGACCCCTTCGCCGGCCGCGAGACGCCGGCCGCGCCGGGGTCGCGGCTCTACCGGACCGGCGACCTCGCCCGCCTGCTTCCCGGCGGCGACCTCGACTTCCTGGGCCGCAACGACCATCAGGTCAAGGTGCGCGGCGTCCGGATCGAGCTGGGGGAGGTCGAGGCGGCCCTGGCGGCGCATCCGGCGGTCCGCGAGGCGGCGGTGCTGGCGCGCGAGGACACCCCGGGAGACCGGCGGCTGGTGGCCTACTTCACGGCCGCCGAAGGGCAGGGGTTCAGCATCGACGAGCTGCGCCGCTTCCTGGCGACCCGGCTGCCCGACGCCATGCTCCCCGCGGTCTTCGTCCCGCTCCCGGCCATGCCGCTCACGGCCAACGGCAAGCTCGACCGCGCGGCGCTGCCGGCTCCCGGGTCGCAGAGGCCCGACCTCGAACGCGAGTACGTGGCGCCGCGCACGCCGTTGGAGGAGACCCTGTCCGAGGTCTGGGCCGAGGTGCTGGGGATCGACAAGGTCGGCGTGCTCGACAGCTTCTTCGCGCTGGGCGGCGACTCCATCCGCAGCGTGCGGGTCGTCGCCCTGGCCAAGGAGCGCGGGGTTGACCTCACGGTCGAGCAGCTCTTCCGGTACCAGACGATCGAGGCCCTGATCCAGGGGATCGGCGGCGAGAGCGACGCCGCGCTGGGGGCGAGCGAGGACGAGGACCTCGCCCGTCTGGTCGCCGAGCTGGAGACCCTCTCCGAGGAGGAGGCCCAGCAGCGGTTGCGGCAGCAGATCGCGGCGGTCGAGGAGACGGCATGACCGACCTTTCGGCCAGGATCTCCGCCCTCTCCGCGGACAAGCAGCAGCTCCTCGAGATGCTGCGCCGCCGGAACGCGGAGAAGGGGGGCCGCCGTCCGGAGACGGCGCCGCGCGGCCCGCAGCGGTTGACCGAGCCGTTCAGCCTCGTCTCCGAGGCGGACCGCGCCAAGCTGCCGCCCGGCCTCGAGGACGCTTATCCCCTGGCCATGCTGCAGCTCGGCATGCTCTACCACATGGAGCTGACGCCCGACGCGCCGGTCCCGGCCTATCACAACGTCAACAGCTTCCACCTCGTGGCGCCGTTCGACCTCGCGGCCCTGGACGAGGCGGTGCAGCGGCTGGTCGCGCGCCATCCCATGATGCGCACGTCGTTCGACCTGACGAGCTACGGCGAGCCGCTGCAGCTCGTCCACCGGACGGCCTATCTGCCGGTCGTCTACGAGGACCTCCGGGACCTCCCGCCGCAAGAGCGGAAACAGGCGATCGAGCGCTTCATCGTCGAGGAGAACCGGCGGCTGGTCGACCTCTCGCAGGCGCCGCTGATCCGTTACCACGTGCACCACCGGACCGACCGGAGGTTTCAGTTCACCCTCACCGAGCCGCACTCGATCTCGGACGGCTGGAGCACCATGTCCACCCTGTCCGAGATCTTCGAGGTCTACTTCGCCCTGCTGCGCGGCGAGCCGCTGCCGGAGGAGCCGCCGGTCACCGGGGTTTACCGCGACTTCGTCTTCCTCGAACGGCAGGTGCTCCAGTCCGAGGCGGCGCGCCGCTTCTGGCGGCAGAAGCTGGACGGCTGGGAGCCGCCGCGGCTGCCGCGCTGGAGCACGGCGGACCTCCCGGACGAGCTGGACCACAAGCCGACGGTCCTCTTCCCGGCCGATCTGGTCGAGGCGATCGAGCGCGCCTCCCGCAAGGCGGAGCTGCCGTTCAAGAGCTTCCTCCTGGCCGCCCACCTCAAGGTGATGGGACTGCTCACCGGCCGCGAGGAGGCGACCACCGGCATCAACGTCCACGGACGCCCCGAGGACGTCGACGGCGAGCGCGCGCGCGGCCTGTTCCTCAACTCCCTGCCGTTGCGAATGCCGCTGACCGGCGGCTCCTGGATGGACCTGGTGCGCCGCGCCTTCCAGGCGGAGATGGAGGTCTTCCCGTACCGCCGCTACCCTCTGGCCGTCCTGCAGCAGATGGCCGGCGGGCAGGAGCTGTTCGAGGTCAACTTCACCTACCTGCAGTTCCACCAGGTCCGCAGGGTGCTGGGGGAGGACAAGCTCGGCCTGGGGCTCGAAGGCAACAGCGACCTGTCGGTGACCAACTTCGCCATGGCCGCCACCTGGGTCCGCAACCCGCTGGGGGCCGCCGAGCTGGAGCTGACCCTGGAGCGGAACGCCCCCGGGTTCACGCTGGCGGAGTCGCGCGCCATCTTCGGCTACTACACCCGCGCCCTGAGGGCCATGACCGCGCACCCCGACGCGCCCCACGACGCCTTCCCGCTGCTGAGCCCCGAAGAGGTCCAGCAGGTGCTCGCGGAGTGGAACGACACGGACAAGCCATGCCCGCAGTCGCCCATGGCGCACGAGCTGTTCTCGCTGCACGCGCGGCGTCAACCGGGGGCGACCGCCATGGCCGACGCCGAAGGGGGGCGTCTCACCTATGGCGAGCTGGAGGCGCGCTCCAACCGCCTGGCCTGGCGCCTGCGCGCGCTGGGCGTCGGCCCCGACGTCCTGGTGGCGGTCTGCACCGAGCGCACGCTGCTGCGGCCGGTGGGCATCCTCGGCGCGGTCAAGGCCGGCGGCGCCTACGTCACGCTCGACCCGGCCTATCCGCCCGAGCGGCTGGCCTTCCTGCTCGAAGACTCCCGCGCGCGGGTGCTGCTGACCGAGGAGCGCTTTGCCGGCTCGCTGCCGGAGACCGGGGCGCGGGTGATCCGCCTCGACGCCGACTGGGAGTCGGTCCAGGGGGAGGAGTCCAGGGCGCCGGAGAGCGGCGTGACGCCGGACAACCTGGCCTACGTGGTCTACACCTCGGGGTCGACCGGCAAGCCCAAGGGCGTCCAGATCCCGCACGCCGGGTTGATGAACCTGGTGCGCTGGCACCAGGCCCTCTATGGCGTCAAGCCGGGCGACCGCGGCACGCAGATCGCCAGCCCGGCGTTCGACGCCTCGATCTGGGAGCTGTGGCCCTATCTGGCCGGCGGCGCCAGCCTCCACATCCCAGACGAGGAGACGCGGCTGTCGTCCGCCGGGATGATCCGCTGGTGGGCTGAAGAGGGGATCACCCTGGCCTACCTGATGACGCCTCTCGCCGAAGGGGTGCTCGCCGAGGAGATCCCCGCGGGGCTGGACCTGAAAGTGCGGGCGCTGATCATCGGCGGCGACCGCCTCCACCGGCGCCCGCGGCCGGAGGCCGGCTTCCGGCTGATGAACCACTACGGCCCGGCCGAGTACACGGTGACCTCGACGGTGGTGGAGGTGCCGAAGGAGGGGCAGGGCGGCGTTCCGACCATCGGCCGGCCGGTGGACAACACCCGGATCTACATCCTGGACGCGCAGCTGCGGCCGCTGCCGGTCGCGGTCCCCGGCGAGCTGTACGTGGCCGGGATCGGCCTGGCGCGCGGCTACCACAACCGTCCGGACCTGACGGCCGAGAAGTTCGTCCCCGACCCCTTCGCTGCCTCCCGGGGCGAGCCTGGAGCCCGGATGTACCGGACGGGGGACCTGGTGCGCTATCTGCCGGACGGCGACATGGACTTCCTGGGCCGCCTGGACCACCAGGTGAAGATCCGCGGCTACCGCATCGAGCTGGGGGAGATCGAGTCCGGCATGACCTCGCACCCGGAGGTGCGCGAGGCGGCGGTCCTGGTGCACGAGGGCGCGCCCGGCGACCGGCGTCTGGTCGCCTATGTCGTGCCGCGGAACGGGAAGCTCGACGCTTCCGTGCTGCGCGACCACCTGCAGCGCCGGCTGCCGCCGTACATGGTCCCGTCCGCCTTCATCGCGCTGCCGTCGTTTCCGCTCACCCCCAACGGCAAGCTGGACCGCAAGGCGCTCCCCGCGCCCGAAGACCTGCTGCCGGAGAGGGAGTACACGGCGCCGCGCACGCCGGCCGAGGCGCTGCTGGCGGGGATCTGGGAGGACGTCCTGCGGCAGGGACGGGTCGGGATCCACGACGACTTCTTCGAGCTGGGAGGCCAGTCGCTGCTCGCCACCCAGGTGATCTCGCGGGTGCGCGCCACCCTGGACGTCGAGCTGCCGCTGCGCCGGCTTTTCGAGGCGCCGACGGTGGCCGCCCTGGCGGCGGCGGTCGAAGCCGCCCGGCGGGAGGGGCTCGCCGCCCAGGCGCCGCCCATCGTGGCGGCGCCGAGGCCGCGGTCGGGAGAGGCGGACCTGCCGCTCTCCTTCGCCCAGCAGCGGCTCTGGTTCCTGCACCAGCTCGATTCCCGGAGCCCGGTCTACAACATGCCGCTGGCGATGCGGCTGCGCGGCGGCCTCGACGTCGCGGCGCTCGCCTGGAGCCTCGGGGAGATCGTGCGGCGTCACGAGACGCTGCGGACCACCTTCGAGATGCGCGGCGGCTCGCCGGTCCAGCGCATCGCCGAACCGGCGGGCCTGACGCTGCCGGTCGTCGACCTGTCGGCTCTTCCCGAGGAGACGCGGCCGGCCCTGGCCGCGCGGCGCGCCGCGCGGGAGGGGGCGGCCCCCTTCGACCTGTCGCGCCCGCCGGTGCTGCGCCTGCGCCTCTTCCGGCTCGACCCGGCCGACCACGTCCTGCTCTTCGCCATCCACCACGTCAGCGGCGACGCCTGGTCGATGGACGTGCTCACCCGGGAGATCACGGAGCTGTACGGCGCCGCTGTCACGGGCCGGCCGCCGCGGCTGCCCGAGCTGCCGATCCAGTACGCCGACTTCGCCGCCTGGCAGCGCGGGTGGCTCCAGGGGGAGGTGCTCGAAGCGCAGGTCGCCTATTGGCGCCAGGCGCTCGCCGGCGCGCCGGCGGCGCTCGAGCTGCCCACCGCCCGGCCGCGGCCGCCGGGCCCGACCTCCCGCGGCGGCACCGTGCCGGGGCTGGGGCGTTTACCCCTCTGGCGCGGG
>JBKKAU010000616.1:0-14674 GCA_046714475.1 Thermoanaerobaculia bacterium | reverse complement strand
TCGCCGGTGGCGACGCGGAGCAGGCCCATCTGCGCCACGACGCGGGCGGGCGCCAGCCCCTGCTCCGCGTAGGGCGCGAACGTCGCCGCGAAGAAGTCGTCCCAGCCGAGGTCTTCGAGAGTCATGGCGAGAGCTTAGCGCCTGCACAGGCGGACCGCGAGGTCCGGGAAGTCGGTGAACAGCCCGTCCACCCCGAGCGCCAGGAGCTGCTCGACCTCCCGGGCCGGGTCGCCGCCGTAGTCGGGGGCGAGAAACGGCCCCTCGCTGCGGAGCGTCCAGGGATGGACGCGGAGTCCCGCCCGGTGAGCGTCCTCGATCAGGGAGGTCGGCTCCAGGAGATGACCGTCCGGGCCGGTGGGGAGGATCAGCCGCTTGTTCGGACCGATGCCGTCGGCGTAGCGGGCGATGCCGGTGAGCCCCTCGGGCGTCGCGAGGTCGTGGTAGGTCACGCCGTCGTTGCGGGGATCGCCGTCGGCCTCGAAGTCGTACGGCTGCCCGCCGTCGTCGAGGAGCTGGATGAGCGGCAGGTCGGTCCGGCCGCGCAACGCCTTGAGGTTCGCGGTCTCGAAGGACTGGATGTAGACCGCGGCGTCCCGGCCGCGGAAGCCGGCCGCGTCGAGGTCGGCGAGCCGCGGCTCTTCGAGCGGCAGGCCGAGCGACCGGAAGTAGGTCGGGCGCTTGGTCTCGGGGTAGACGCCGATCGTCCGCCCGGTCCCGGCGCTCTTGCGGCGCGCCAGGTCGAGCACCTCGGCGAAGGTCGGGACCTCGAAGCGGCCGTTCCAGGAGCGGTCGCGGAAGGGCAGGCGCTGCCGGGCGCGCAGGGTCTTGATCTCGGCGAGGGTGAAGTCCTCCGAAAACCACCCTTCGACCTCGACGCCGTCGACCTGCTTGGCGGTCCGCCGCGCCGCGTACTCCGGCCGGTCGGCCACGTCGGTGGTCTCGGAGATCTCGTTCTCGTGCCGGGCGATGAGGACGCCGTCGCGGGTGATGACCAGGTCGGGCTCGATGAAGTCGGCCCCCATCTCGATCGCCAGCTCGTACGAGGCGAGGGTGTGCTCCGGACGGTAGCCGCTCGCGCCCCGGTGGGCGATGACGAGGGGAGTTTTCTTCGGCGGCGCCACGGGCGCATCATACTGGGGAGAGGGGACGGGGTGAGGGCTCCTGCAACTCCCCGCCCCGATCCCCGTACAAGCTTTGAAGGCGCGAAGTGCGCCTCGAGGACTCATACCAGGGAGGTTTTCATGAGGAAGCATGGAGCTCTGGCGCTCGGTTGCGCCCTGCTCGCGGCGGGCCTGCTCCAGGCGGGCACGGCCGCCGCGCAGACGGTCAGGACCCCGAACGCCAGCCAGAAGGCCACCGTCAGCCAGACGATCGGTCTGACCGACATCACCATCGTCTACCACCGGCCGCTGGTCAACGGCCGGACCATCTGGGGCGGCCTCGAGCCTTACGGCGAGGTCTGGCGCGCCGGCGCCAACGAGAACACGACGATCGCCTTCACCAGCGACGTGACGGTCGAGGGCAAGCCGCTGCCGGCCGGCACCTACGGTCTGCACATGATCCCCAACAAGGACGAGTGGACGGTCATCTTCTCCAAGGATTCGCAGGCCTGGGGGAGCTATTTCTATGACCAGGCCCAGGACGCGCTGCGGGTGACCGTCAAGCCGGTGGCGGAGGAGCACCACGAGGCGCTGACCTACGAATTCGTCGATCCCAAGCCCGACTCGGTCGTCGCCGCGCTCCAGTGGGAGAAGATCGCCGTGCCGTTCAAGATCGGCATCGACGTCAAGAAGACCGTTCTGGCGAGCATCCAGCAGGACCTGCGGTCGCTGCCCGCCTTCACCTGGGAGGGCAACGCCACGGCCGCCCGGTGGGCCGTCGAGAACGACGTCAACCTGGAGGAGGCGATGCGCTGGGCCGACCGGTCGGTCGAGATCGAGGAGCGCTTCGAGAACCTGCAGACCAAGTCGCGGCTGCTGGCCAAGCTCGGCAAGGAGGGCGAGGCGGCGCAGCTCATGGCCCGCGCCGTCGAGCGCGGCAACGCCGGCCAGCTCCACAACTACGGCCGGCAGCTCCTCACCGAGGGCAAGAAGCAGGAGGCTCTCGCCATCTTCAAGAAGAACGTCGAGAAGCACCCGGACGCCTGGTTCGTCGGCGCCGGCCTCGCCCGTGCCCAGGCCGCGGTCGGCGACTTCGACGGCGCGGTCGCCAGCATGAAGATGTCGGTCGACAAGGCCCCGGCGCCCCAGAAGGCCCAGCTCCAGGCGCTGCTCCAGCGGCTGGAGAAGCGGGAAGACATCAACTAGGGGAGGTTCGGCCCCCCTCCCAGGGCGCGATGAATCGCGCCCCTACAACCGAGGTTTTCCGACCGGTGTAGGGGCGCAATTCATTGCGCCCTAACGGTTCCCTTGCGTCGCCGCCCCCTTCTCCCGCTCCCACTGCTCCCGGAACGCCTTTTCCGTCCGCTCCAGGAACGCGCGATAGCCGCGCGGGTCGATGAAGGGGTTCGGCCGCTCCCCTGCCGCCAGCCGCTTCGCCTTGTCCGTCAGGTCGAAGAACGATCCGTGCGGCGCCAGGAAGACGTCGGCCGATAGCGACTTGAGGGTCTGGAAGGTGCGCTGGTAGTCCTCGGCGATCCGCGGGTACTTGGGATTGCCCACCAGCGCCGTCCCCGGATTGACCGTGGTGCTGCAGACGAAAACCACGTCGTACCGCCTCCCGCCGTCCACCACCACCATCGTCCAGGTGGTGCACCCCTTGGTGTGGCCAGGAGTCAACCGCGCTGTGAGCGAGACGTTGCCCACCGTCACCTGCTCGCCGTCGCGGAGGATGCGATCCGCCTGGACCGCCTCGTAGGGGAGGTCGTCGCCGAACCGGAAGTCCCCCTTGCCGCCGCGGGCGAGCAGGGCGGCGTCCTCCTCGCTCGCCACGAGCCTCGCCTGGGGGCTCTTTTTCTTGAGCTGCGCGAGGCCGCCGGCGTGGTCGATGTGCGCGTGGCTGTTGAGCAGGAAGACGACGTCTCTCAGGTCGAACCCGAGCTTCTTCACGTTCCGGGCGATTTGCGGAACCGTCTCCGCGAAGCCGCTATCCAAGAGGATGTGCCCCTTGGGGGTGGTGATCAGGAAGGCGGTGACGTCGCTCGCCCCCACGTAGTAGAGGTTGCCGAGGATGCGGAAGGGCTTGACCGGCCGGTTCCACGAACGGGACCTCTCGTCCGCCTGCGGCCGGGCGAGCGCCGGGAGGACGAGGACCAGCGCCGCGGCCAGGACCGCGGCGCCCCAGGGACGGATCGTCGGGGCGGCTTTCATGGCGTGATGATCCCAAAGCGAAGCCGCCAAATCCAGCTCCCAGACGCCCCCCTGGGCATCCGGGTCCTGTTTAGAGATAATCCCAGCTCGAAAATGATTCAGGCTGGATCGCCCCGCGCCGGACAGGACCCCGAGGTCCGAGGGCCAGGGGGCCGATCGGCTCATCGGGCCGCTCCGCCGCGGAGGGAGGAGTAGGGATTGCGATGAAGGTCTGGCAGAAGCTGACGTACTCGATGGGCCGGTTCGCGAACACGGTCTCGTACCTGGTCTTTTCGAACCGCATCCAGTTCTTCTACATCGACGTCGTCGGGCTCAGCCCGGCCGTCGCCGGCCTCCTGTGGACCCTCTTCGGGGTCTGGAACGGCATCAACGACCCGCTGACCGGGCAGATCAGCGACCGCACGCGCAGCCGCTGGGGCCGCCGCATCCCCTACCTGCTCTTCGGCGCCATCCCGCTCGGCATCCTCTTCGCCTTGCTGTGGACCCCGCCGGGGGGAGGGGGCTGGCAGACCGCGGCCTATTTCGTCGCCATCCTCTTTTTCTTCGACGCCGCCCACAGCCTGGTGGCCATGGCCTACAACGCGCTCTTTTCCGAGATCACCACGACGGTCGAGGAGCGCACGACCCTGGCCGCCCTGCGGGAAGGGGCCGGTCTTCTGGCGCTCCTCATCGCCTTCATCCTGGCGCCGATCCTCTCGCAGGAGCTGGGCTATCCGGGGATGGGGATCGCGCTCGGCGTCATCATCGTCGCCGGTTATCTGACCTCGCTGATCGGCATCCGGGAACGCCAGGGCTCCCAGACTTCGGACCTGGGGCTGGTCGAGTCGTTCCGCATCACGTTCCGCAACCGGCCGTTCCTGATCTTCCTGCTCGCCAACACGATGAAGGAGTTCATCTTCATCATGATGGCGGCCACCACGCCGTTCTGGGCGAAATACGTCCTGCGGATCGCCGGCCCGGCCGAGGTCTTCGGCGTCACCCTGGGCGCCGCCCAGCAGGAGGCGGTCCTGCTGGGCATCCCCTTCATCCTCGCCATCCCCACGCTGGCGCTCTGGCAGAGAGTCGCGAAACGCCTGGGCCCGGTGCGCTCCTGGGCCGCCGCCTTCCTGGGCTATCTCCCCGGGATGCTGATCATCACCTTCGCCGACAGCTTCCCCATGGCCTTGCTCGGCACCCTGCTGCTCGCGCCTCCTCTCGCCGGTTCCATGATGCTGCCCCTGGTCGTCCTCGCCGGCGTCATCGACGAGGACAACCGCAAGACGGGGTTCTCCCGCGACGGCGTCTACTTCGGCGTCGCGGCCGGGGTCATCAAGCTGGGGTACATGCTGCAGGGGCTGCTCTACGCGGTGGTCCTCTCCGGTTCGGGCTTCGTCGCGAACGTCGCCGAGCAGCCGGCGGCGGCGGTGGCGGGGATCCGTTTCCTGATGGGCGGCACTCCGCTGCTCGCCGCGCTCGCGGGCTTCTTCGCCTTGCGCGCCCTGCTGCGGACCGGGGTGTCCTGGAGCGGCGGCGGAGCCCGCGTTCCGGAAGGGGGCTAGACACGCGCATGCGCCTCAAGAGGATTGTCAACGGCACGCTGATCGACGGACGGGGAGGCGCTCCCGTCGCCGGGGCTGCGCTGCTGATCGAAGGCGAGAGGATCCGCGCGGCCGGCGGTGCGGAGGAGGTCTCCGGACCAGCCGAAGCGTCCGGAACGTCCGGAACGTGCGGAACGTGCGATCCGATCGAGGAGATCGACGCCGGAGGCGGCTTCATCCTGCCCGGGTTCATCGACGCCCACGTCCACCTGATGGTCGAGGGCTTCGACGTCGTCGAGACCTTGACCAGCCCGCTCTCCCTGCAGTTCTACAAGGCGATCCGCAACATGCGCCGCACGCTCGACGCCGGCATCACCAGCGTGCGCGACGCCGCCGGCGCCGACCTCGGCCTCAAGCGGGCGGTGGAGCAGGGCCTCGTCCAGGGACCGCGGCTGCAGGTCAGCCTGACCGCCTTGACCATCACCGGCGGGCACAACGACTTCTGGATGCCCTCGGGCAACGACGTGGACCTCTTCCCCGCCTACCCGGGCCGGCCGTCGGGCCGCTGCGACGGCGTGGAAGAGGTGCGCAGGAAGGTGCGCGAAGTCCTGCGGGCCGGCGCCGACGTGATCAAGGTCTGCGCCACCGGCGGCATCATCAGCCCGAGCGACCATCCGGAGTACACCCAGTTCACGCCCGAGGAGCTGGCGGTGATGGTCCAGGAGGCGGCCTACCACGGCGGGCGCAAGGTCATGGCGCACGCGCAGGGCAACGAGGGGATCAAGAACGCGGTGCGGGCGGGCGTCCACTCCATCGAGCACGGCTTTCATCTCGACCGCGAGGCGATCGACCTGATGCTGGAGCGCGGCACGTTCCTGGTGCCGACCCTGATGGCCCTGGCCGGTGTCCTGGAAGCCGCCAAGCAGCCCGGCAGGATCCCGAAATGGATGGTGGAACAGTCCAAGGTCAGCTTCGACGCGCAACGTGAGAGCATCCGCCGGGCGTACGAGGCCGGGGTCGCCATCGCGCTGGGCACCGACACCGGCGGCACGCCGCACGGCGCCAACCTCAACGAGCTGGCGTTGATGCACGGCGTCGGCATGAAGCCCATGGACGCGATCGTGGCGGGGACGCGCGCCGCCGCCGGCTGCCTGGGCTGGGAGGACCGCGTCGGGACGCTCGAGGCCGGCAAGCTCGCCGACGTCATCGTCACCCGGCGCGACCCGCTCGCCGACATCCGCTCCCTGGCGGACGCCGCCAATATCACTCTGGTGATGAAGGGGGGAGAGGTGGTCAAGGATACACGGCAGGCTGTCCAGGGGTAGACTGGCCCTTCAGGAAGGAGCTCGAACGATGGTGCAAGACGACCGTGACCCCATCCTGATCCTCGGCGCGGGAATCGGCGGACTGACGTCGGCGATCGCGCTTTCCCGGGCAGGGTTCCGGGTCGAGGTCTTCGAGCGCGCCCGCGAGCTGCGCGAGGTCGGCGCCGGGGTCGCGCTGTGGTCCAATGCCATGGCCGCCCTGCAGCAGATCGGCATGGAGCCGCCGGTGCGGCAGGCGGGAGCCCCGCTCGACGTGGCGCTCCTCCTTTCGTGGGACGGCAGAGACCTCGGCGCCCTGCCGATCCAGGAGGTCGCCCAGGAGCTCGGCCTGCCCCGCTCGGTGGGGATCCATCGTCCCAGCCTGCAGAAGGTGCTCCTCGAAGGCTGCGAGGGCATCCCGATCCACACCGACCGGGGGGGCGTCAGCTTCGAGGACCGGGGGGACCGGGTGGTCCTCCGGCTGGCGGACGACAGCGAGGTCACCGGCAGCCTGCTGATCGGAGCCGACGGGGTGCGGTCGGTCGTCCGCGCGCAGCTCCGCGGCGACGACCCGGAGCCCGACTTCACCGGCTCGGTCGCCTGGCGCGGCATCGTCGAGAGCAACGGCGCGGTCGAGCCCGGCATCTCCCTCACGGCCTGGGGCACCGGCCGGCGCATCGGCATCTTCGAGGTGGACGAGGAGCGGGTCTGCTGGTATGTGGTGGGCAAGGCTCCGGCCAGCCAGAAAGAGGCGCCGGGCGTCCAGGAGCGGCTGGTCGCGCACGTCGCGGGATGCGGCGTGCCGATCGCCGGCCTCATCGAGCGCACCCCGGAGGACTGCATCGTCCGTTCGGACCTCCTGGTCCGTCCTCCCAACCCCGTGTGGGGACGGGGACGGGTCACGCTCGTCGGCGACTCCGCCCACGTCATGGCGCCCACCCTCGCGCAGGGCGCGGCCCAGGCCATTGAAGACGCCGTGGCGCTCGCCCGCCTCCTGCGCGAAGCCTCCGACCCGGTCCAGGCGCTGCGCCGCTATGAGGAGCTGCGCCACCCGCGCACCCGTTTCCTGGTCGAGAAGTCCCTGATGTACCAGCGCATCGCCTCCTGGGAGAACCCCCTCGCCGTCCGGCTGCGCGATACGTTCCTGCGCCACACGCCGCAAAGCTTCCGCATCAAGCAGACGCGGACCATGGTGTCGGCTGTCTTCTAGGACCGCCAGGTCTCGCCCGCCTCAAATATTGCCCGCGGGCTATATCTTCTTTTTTTAGGCTTCAGTGAAGGGATGGAGGTGCCTCATGGCCGGATAAAGCCCGGAAAGGGATCTCCTTTGCTCTTCAAGGACTATTGAACAGATAGACGCTTCTCAATCGGCGGTAAAAAGCACGCCGTCGGTGAAGCAAGTGGTCTATATATTGATATTGACTGTTTCCAGCCTCGTTCTTACTCTTCACCCTGCTTCGGGTGACAACCAACTCGAGCCCACGGGCGATGGGGATCCTCCCCGCCGTATAGAGCTCGATCCCAGTCCTTTTCAGGAGGTTTTATGCTCAGCATGAATGGAGGGCGGAAGGCCGACGTCGCAGGGGTGTTGCAGCAGATCGGGACGGTGCTGACCAGCCTTTCCGGAGTCGCTTCGGGTTTGCAGCAGGGGCAGGGGCAGGAGCCGCAGAGGCCGCCGTCGCTGTTGCCGGCCGAGGGTTTCACCTGTGACTGCTCGCAGACCCAGACGGCGGCCGGTCAGCCGGTGGGGCCGCAGAGCCGCCAGGGCTCCTCGCAGGCGGCGTCGCAAGGCTTCGGCGGGCAGCAGGCCGCGCCGCAAGGACGGCTGGAGGTGTCGAGGAAGAGGTTCCTCGACTCGTTGACCTCGGTCTCCACGGCGATCGGCGCGATCCTGCCGGTGATCACCGCGTTCTCGCGGAGCCGCGGCCAGCAGCAGCAGGGCGGCGGACAGGGCCACGACCAGGGCGGCGGGCTCTTCGGCGGCGGTCATGGGCACGGCGGCCAGGGGCACGGCGGCGGCCAGGGTGGTTTCCTGGGCCACGGTCACGGCGGGCACGGCGGCCAGGGCGGTTTCCTGGGGTTCGGCGGCGGCCAAGGGCACGGCGGCGGCCACGGCGACTCGCACCATTTCGGCAATCCCCAGGCCGGCTTCGCCGGGGATACGCAGGGGAACCGCATCACGCCGCGCAACAAGGCCCTGCTGAGCGGCGTGGCGTGGGGGGCCGTGCTGACGCTGGCGGCGCCCACGATCGGGCGCGCGCTGCGGCCGGCAATCCGCCAGGTCATCAAGGGCGGGGTCGCGAGTTGGCGTGAGGTCCAGCGCGCCAGCTCCGAGGTGCGGGAGGAGTTCGAGGATATTTCGGCCGAAGCGAGAGAGGGTCTCGATCGTCGGACCTAGTGCGGTTGAACCTGAGATCAACCGGGCGTACAAATTCCAAGGAGACGGCCATGCACCATACCGGGGGACCGCACAAAGGAGGCAACATGGAACACCTGCTCATCTTCGCTCTCGGCGCCCTCTTCGGGCCTGCCGTAGGACGTGTCCTGCGGCCGGTCTTGCGGAGCGCCATCCGGGGCGGGGTCGTCGTCGGACGGCAGGTCCGGGACGCACGCGACAGTCTGGCGGAGATCACCGACGAGGCGAAGGCGGAGTTGAACGCGCAGGAGACCGTCGAGCGGACGGCGGCCGCGCCCCGTCCCGCCAGCCGGCGGAAACGGCCGCCGCGTAAAACCAACGGCAAACCGTAACGGCTGAGATCACGAGCTCTCTGCTATGGCAGCCCAGGGTCTTGCCAGGGGAGGAGTGTCCGTGCGCTCTGCGGTGCCGGGACGCGAGCGGCTCGATGTGAGCGCGCTGTGCAACCGGCCCCGCCTGGCGCTCTCCGTGCAACTCGCCCTCGAGAAGGAACCAGGGATCCGTTCGGTCCAGGCGAACCCCGTGACCGGACGGGTCCTGGTGCGCTATGACCCTGAGCGGATCAAGGCGCCCGTGCGCCAGCTGCTCCGCGAGGCTCTGGCCCGGCCGCCGCTGAGCGCCGCGGAGTACGGCGTGGCGCGGGCGGCCCTGCCGCGCGAGGACCTCCGCGCCGAGCAGCTGATGCCGAAGCTGGAGATGGGGGCCCGCTTCCTGCTCTTCTTCGGTGTCCGGGCGTTGATCTCAGGCTTCGGGGCGCTCTCCGCCGCCCCGGTGCTGGCCGCCGCCACGATGGCCACCGTCGCCACGGGCTGGCCCTATCTCAAGGCCACGCTCGACAGCCTCACCGGCCGCAAACCGCTCACCACCGACACCCTGGTCGGCTCTGCGACCGTCGCTAGCCTGGTGATGGGCGAAGGCGTGACCGCGCTGAGCGTCATCTGGCTGCTCAACCTCGGCGAGTACGTGGAGACGAGGACCGTGCGGCGTACCAAGCGCGCGATCCGCGATCTGTTGACGGTCGAGGAGAAGGAGGCCTGGCTGGTGGTCGGCGAGACCGAGGTGCTGTGCCCTCTCGCCGAGATCCGGCCCGGAAACCTGGTGGCGGTCTTCGCCGGCCGGCGGATCCCCGTCGACGGACTCGTCGAGCAGGGGACGGGCACGGTCAACCAGGCCACCATCACCGGCGAGAGCATGCCGGTGGTGTGCGGCCCGGGAGACAAGGTCTACGCGGCGACGGTGCTGCTCGCCGGCGACCTCCGGATCCGGGTCGAGACCGTGGGAGAGGACACGATCGTCGGCCGGATGATCCGGCGGGTCGAAGAGGCGCAGACCCTGCGCCCGCCGATCCAGACCGTCGGAGAACGTTTCGCCCGGGGCGTGCTGCCGGCCTCCTTCGCCCTCGCCCTGGGGGTCCTGGTGCTCACCGGCAACCCGAGCCGGGCCCTGATCATGCTGCTCGTGGCCTGCCCTTGCGCGGTCGGGCTGGCGACGCCGACGGCGGTGAGCGCCTCGCTCGGCAACAGCGCCCGGCGCGGCGTGCTGATCAAGGGGGGCACCCACCTCGAGGCGGCGGCCAACCTCGACACGGTCGTCTTCGACAAGACCGGCACGATCACCGAGGGGACGCCCAGCATCGCCAACCTGGCGGCGCTCGATCCGGCGTACAGCGAGGACGAGGTGCTCCTGCTGGCGGCGAGCGGTGAGCTCCACTCGGACCACCCTCTGGCCCTGGCGGTGCTGGACCGCGTCCGCGCGGCCGGCTGGGAGGTCCCGCCCCACGACCGCTGCGAGGTGCTGGTCGGCCGCGGCATGCGGGCGGAACGGGCGGACGGGGAGATCCTCGTCGGCAGCCGCCGCCTGATGGAGGAGCTCGGCGTCGCGGTCGACGACGGCGCCCTGGCCCTGGGCGCCGCCTGGATGGAGCAGGGCAACACGCAGGTGTTCGTGGCCCATCGCGGGCGCCTCGTCGGGCTCCTGGGGGTGTGCGACAGGATCCGCCCCGGGGCCGCCGAAGCGATCGCATCCCTGCGGGAGATCGGAATCCGCAACATCGTCATGCTGTCGGGCGACGAGAGCCGGGTGGTCGAGGCGGTCGCCAAGGCGGTGGGCGTCACCGACTGGCAGGCCCATCTGTTGCCGGAGCAGAAGTTCGAGGCGATCCAGCGGCTCCGCGACGCGGGCCATCTGGTGGCCATGGTCGGAGACGGCGTCAACGACGCTCCGGCCCTGGCGCTCGCCGATGTCGGCATCGCCATGGGCACCGCCGGTTCGGACGTGGCCATCGAGGCGGCCGACATCGCGCTGGCCGGCGACAACCTCGATCACCTCGCGAGCACCATCCGGATCAGCCGCCGGACGATCGACCTGATCCGCGAGAACTACGGCATCGCCCTCGGCGTCAACTCGCTGTTCGTGGTCCTGGGGGCGATCGGCAAGATCAACCCGATCGCGGCGGCCATGCTGCACAACCTGAGCACGCTGCTGCTGGTGCTCAATTCGTCCCGGCTGATCGACTACGACCCCCACCGGCGCGAGGAGCGGCGGCTCGCGCCGGAGCCGGCGGAGAGTCGGCCGGCGCGGCGGCGGGACAGGCCCGCCCTCGCGGCAGCGCCGGAGCCGCCACAGATGGCGGAGGCCCCGGTGGCCGGGCTCGGGCTCCGAGTGCTCGCGACCGACGACCTGGACCTCCTGGGTCCCGTGAACTAGGGGGACGGCTCGTGACCGGGGTACGCGAACGGCCTTCGCGAACGCTGCAAGCCGGGTCCGAGGGGATAGCGGGGCCCGAGCCTGCCTGGTGGCGGCGGCAGTTCGGCCTGCCGAGCGGTTTCGTCGGCAGCCTGTGCGGCCACCTGATGGCGGTCTCGAACCGGGACATCAACCGCCTGGCGGTGGACTCACTCGCGATCCAACCCCAGGACCACGTCCTGGAGATCGGCTGCGCGCACGGCCGGGCCCTGCGCCGGATGGCGGAGCTGGCGGACCGTGGCCGGGCGGTGGGCGTGGACCCTTCCGAGACGATGCTGCGGCAGGCGCGGCGGCGCAACCGGGCGCTGATCCGCGCCGGCCGGGTGGCGGTCGAGCCCGGCGGCATCTCCCGCCTGCCGTTCGCCAGCGCGACGTTCGACAAGGTCGGCACGGTCAACACGGTCTACCTCTGGCCCAGCCCGGAGGGGGACCTGCGGGAGGTGCGGCGTGTCCTCAAACCGGGGGGACGGCTGGCCATCGCCTTCCGCGGCCGCCGCCCCGGGCAGGAGGGCGGGCTCTCCGCGCTCTCCGACGAGGACGTCGCGCGCCTGGTATCGCTCCTGGAGAGGCTGGAGTTTTCGCGCCTGGAGACACGGGTCGAAGAGTCGCGCGGCCGGCAGAACGTCTGCGTTCTGGGGTCGAGGTGAGCGGGCGCGGGTGGCCCTCTCGGACCGTCCCGCCGGGACCTTGGGGAGGAGAGGCACTTGTCGGTATCGATACTCCATAGCACGGACCGGGCGCCGGAGACCCTGGCGGAGCTCCTCGGGCGCCGGGCCGAGCAGCACCCCGACCAGCTCGCCTACGTCTTCCTGACCGACGGCGAACGGGAAGAGGCCAGCCGCACCTACGGCGAGCTCGACCGCCAGGCGCGCGCCATCGCCGCCCGGCTGCGCACGGTCGTGCAGCCCGGGGACCGCGTCCTGCTGCTCCATCCGCCGGGCCTCGAGTTCGTCGCGGCGCTGTTCGGCTGCTTCCATGCCGGCGTCCTCGCCGTCCCCGCCCCGCCACCCAAGGCCCACCGCGGCAAGGACCGCCTGCTCGCCCTGGCCGCGGACGCCGGCGCGCGGTGGGCGCTGACGACCTCCGACGCCCTCGCCCGGATCGACCGCTCCGAGGCGAAGCCGCCGGAGGTCGAAGGGCTGCGCTGGCTGGCATCGGACACCATCCCCTTGGCGGAGGCTGAGGCGTGGAGCGGACCGCCGGCCGGCGGCGGCGACATCGCGTACCTGCAGTACACCTCGGGCTCCACCTCGCGGCCGCGCGGCGTGGCCGTGAGCCACGAGAACGTCCTGCAGAACGTGGCGGACATCTGGAACATCTCGATGCCCGACGATGGCAACCAGGCGGTCTCCTGGCTCCCCCTGTTCCATGACATGGGCCTCGTCTACGGCATCTTCCAGCCCCTCTTCTTCGGCTTCCCCTGCGCGCTGATGGCGCCGAGCGCCTTCCTCCAGCAGCCGATCCGCTGGCTGCGGGCGATCTCGCGCTACCGGGCGACGCAGAGCGCGGCCCCGAACTTCGCCTACGACCTCTGCGTCCACCGCACCACGCCGGCCGATCGGGAAGGGCTCGAGCTGAGCTGTTGGACGACCGCGGTCAACGGCGCGGAGCCGGTCCACGCCGGCACCCTGGAGAGATTCCGCGACGCCTTCGCGCCGCACGGTTTCCGCCTCTCCTCGTTCGCCCCGGGGTACGGGCTGGCCGAGGCCACCCTGGTGGTGACGGGGGTGCGGAACGGGCGCGAGCCGCGGTTCCTCGCCGTGCAGGCCGAGGCGTGGGCCAGGGGCCGGGTGGTGGTCTCGCTGAGCCCGGGACCGTCGGTCCGCACCCTGGTCGGATGCGGCGTACCCGTGCTGACCACCCGCCTGCTCATCGTCGATCCCGAGACGAGACGGCGCTGCGCCTCCGACGAGGTCGGGGAGGTCTGGCTGGAGAGCCCATGCGTCGCCCGCGGGTACTGGAACCGGCCGGAAGAGACCGAGCAGGCCTTCGGCGCTCATCTGGCCGGCAGCGGCGAGGGGCCTTTCCTGCGCACCGGCGACCTCGGGTTCGTCCACGACGGCGAGCTGTTCGTCACCGGCCGGGTCAAGGACCTGATCATCCTGCGGGGGCGCAACCTCTATCCTCACGACATCGAGCGCACCGCCGAGGCCTGCCACCCGGCGTTGCGGCAGAGCTCCGGCGCCGCCTTCGCGGTTGAGGTGCACGACGAGGAGCGCCTCGTGCTGGCGCAGGAGGTCCGGCGCGAGGACCGGCGGGGCGACCTGGACGGGATGGCGGCGGCGATCCGGCGGGCGGTCGCCGAAGAGCACGAGGTCCAGGTCTATGCCGTCGCCTTCCTCCTCGCCGGCAGCCTGCCGAAGACCTCCAGCGGCAAGGTGCAGCGCTCTCTCTGCCGCAAGCTGTTCCTGGAAGGAGGGCTGCGGCTCCTGGGGAGCAGCGTCCTCGAGGACTCCGGCCGGTCGCCGCAAGGCCCGGAGGTCAGCCGGGAGCGGCTCCTGGCCGTCCCGCTCGAGGAGCGGGCCGGGCTGCTGGAGCAGTTCCTCGCTGCGCGGGCGGCCCGCTGGCTGGGCATCGGCCTCGCCGACCTCGACCTCCGGCAGCCGCTGCTCAGCTACGGCCTCGACTCCCTGAGCTCGCTCGAGCTGCAGAGCGACGTCGAGTCCCGGTTGGGGGTGCTCCTCCCCCTCTCCTGCTTCCTGGAGCCGGAGGCCGGCGTCGCCGCGATCGCCGCCGAGATCCTGGCCCGGTGGTCGAGCGCGCCCGCCGGCGGGCTCCCCGTCCTCGTCCCGAGCCCGGAGGACCGCCACCAGCCGTTCCCGTTGACGGACATGCAGCAGGCCTACTGGATCGGCCGTACCGGCGCGGTCGACGCGGCCCGGCTGTCGGCCCACGTCTACGCCGAGCTCGAGCTCGACGGTGGCGAGGCCGAGCTGGAGCGCCTGGAACGGGCGTGGCGGGGCCTGCTCGAGCGTCACGACATGCTGCGCGCCGTGGTGCTGCCGGACGGCCGGCAGCAGGTCCTCGAACAGGTGCCGCCCTACCGCATCGCGGCCGAGGACCTGCGCGGCCAGGGCCGCGTGGCGGTCGAGGCGCGGCTCGCCGCGGTGCGCCGCGAGCTGTCGCACCAGGTGCTGCCCGCCGACCGCTGGCCGTTGTTCGAGGTCCGCGCCTCTCTGCTCGCCGGCCCGCGGCTGCGGCTCCACCTCAGCCTGGACGGCCTGCTGGCCGACGGCTGGAGTTACCGGCTCCTGTTCCGCGAGTGGTTCGAGCTCTACCGGCGGCCGGAGCCGGCCCTGGCGCCGCTCGAGGTCTCGTTCCGCGACTATGTCCTGGCGCAGGCCGGCCTCGAGGGCTCCGAGGCGTACCGCCGCAGCGAGGAGT
>JBKKAU010000615.1:0-1756 GCA_046714475.1 Thermoanaerobaculia bacterium | reverse complement strand
CGTCGGTACCTTCGCGGGCAGCCGGCCGCGGGCCGAGCTGGAGGGGCTGATCGGCTTCTTCGTCAACACGCTCGTCCTGCGCACCGACCTGTCGGGAGACCCGTCGTTCCGCGAGGTCACGGCACGGGCGGCCGACGCCGCGCTCGGCGCCCTGGCGCACCAGGAGGTGCCGTTCGAAAAGCTCCTGGGGTCGCTCGACGTGCCGCGCGACGCCTCGCGCACGCCCCTCTTCCAGGTGATGCTGGTGCTCCAGACCTTCCCGCGCCAGCGTATCGAGCTGTCGCGGATCACCCTCGCCCCGCTGGCCTTCGAGACCGGGCGGTCCAACTTCGACCTCACCCTCTGGCTGGAAGAGACCCCGGAGGGGCTCTCCGGCCACGTCGACTACAGCACCGATCTCTTCGAGGAGGCGACGGTCGCCCGCCTGCTGGGCCACCTCCGCGTCCTGATCGAATCCGCCGGCGCCGCTCCCGAGCGGGACATCTGGAGCCTCCCTCTCCTGACTCCGGGCGAGCGCGCGCAGATCCTGGAGAGCTGGAGCCGGACCGTTGATGAGCCCGAGGGCGAGCCGCTCCTCCACCGGCTCTTCGAGACCCAGGCCGCCCACACCCCCGACGCGGTAGCCCTGGAGGCGGCGGACGGAGCGCGCCTCACCTACGCGGAGCTGGACCGCCGCGCCGGGCAATGGGCCGCGCGCCTGCGCCGCATCGGCGTAGGTCCCGAGACGCGCGTCGCCCTGGCCGCCGAGCGCTCACCCGAGATGCTGGTCGGCATGCTCGCCATCCTGAAGGCGGGCGGCGCCTACGTGCCGCTCGACCCCGCCTATCCGCGCGACCGCCTGGCCTTCATGCTCGAAGACTCCGGCGCCGCCGTGCTCCTCGCCCAGGAGCGCCTCGCCGGCCGCCTCCCCGCCATGGAGGCGCGGGTGCTGCTCCTGGATGAATCCCTCACCCCCGTCCCCTCTCCCGCCACCCCGCCCACCCTCGCCGGGAGAGGGGCGCCACCACCTTTATCTCGCAAATTCCCCCCTCTCCCGGGGTGGGAGGGAGGAGGGGCGGGAGAGGGGGGCCAGGGGGGTGAGGGCTCCGCCGCCTACGTCATCTACACCTCAGGCTCGACCGGGCGGCCGAAGGGCGTCGTCGTCCCCCATCGCGCGATCGCCGCCTACGTGCGGACCGCGCGCGAGTACTACGCCATCGGCCCGGCCGACCGGGTGCTGCAGCTCGGATCGATCAGCTTCGACACCAGCGCCGAGGAGATCTGGCCGGCGCTCGCGGCGGGCGCCACCCTGGTGCTGCGCGCCGGCGACATGACGGTCTCGATGACGCATTTCCTGCGCGAGATGGAGCGCCTGGAGATCACCCTCCTGGCGCTGCAGACCGCCTTCTGGCACGAGATCGTCGCCGGCCTCCTCGAAGGGAGCGAGCCGCCGGCTGCCTTGCGGCTCGTCGCCTTCGGCGGCGAGGCGGCGCTGGCCGATCGTGTCGAGGCCTGGCGCCGCCGGGTCGGCCCGGGGGTGCGCCTGGTCAACACCTACGGCCCGACCGAGGCGACCATCGTCTCCACCTACCGCGAGCTGGCCGAGCCGGAGGACGATCCGGAGGTCCCCATCGGCCGGGCGATCCCCGGGGCGCGCGTCTACGTGGTGGACCGCCGGTTCGAGCCGGCGCCCCCCGGCGTCACGGGGGAGCTGATGCTCGGCGGCGCCGGCGTGGCCCGCGGCTACCTCGGCCGGCCCGACGTCACGGCCGAGCGC
>JBKKAU010000614.1:0-12330 GCA_046714475.1 Thermoanaerobaculia bacterium | reverse complement strand
GCACGAGGCCCTGAGAACCACCTTCGCGGCGGGGGAGGAGGGACCGGTGCAGCGGATCGATCCGCCGGCGGCGGGCTTCCCCCTGTCCTCCTACGATCTGTCGGACCTGCGACCGGAGGCGGCCGCGGCCGAGGCACAGCGGCTCGAACAGGCAGAGGCGCGGCGGCCCTTCGATCTCGGGCGTGGACCACTGATCCGCGGGCTCCTGCTGCGGCGGAGCCTCGAGGAGCACCGGCTCGTCCTCGTCCTCCATCACATCGCGTGCGACGGCTGGTCGCTCGGCCTGCTGCTCTCCGACCTCTCTACCCTGATGGCCGGCGCACCGGTGACGGAGCCGCCGCTCCAGTACGCCGACTTCGCGGCCTGGCAGCGGCGCGAACCGATCCCCGAAAGGCTGCTCGCCGCCTGGCGCGACCGTCTGGCCGGCGCGCCGGTCCTGGAGCTTCCGGCCGACCGTCCCGAGCCCGCGCACCGCGATGGGCGCGGGGCCGGCCTCCTCCGCTTCCTGCCGGCGGATCTGGTGACAGCCCTCGCCGCGGCGGCCCGGACCCGGGGGGCGACCCTCTTCATGGCCCTGCTCGCGGGCTTCGACGCCCTTCTCCACCGCCATACCGGCCAGACCGACCTGGTCGTGGGCACGGTCGTGGCGGGGCGCGGCCGGGTCGAGCTCGAAAGGGTCGTCGGCTGTTTCGTGAACACCCTCGCCCTGAGGATCGACCTCGAGAACGCCCGGACCTTCGGCAACCTCATCGCCGCAACGCGGTCCGCGGCCCTGGCGGCCTTCCGCGATCAGGACCTCCCCTTCGAGCGGCTCGTCGAGGAGATCCAGCCGCAGCGCGAAGCGGCGCGGCAGCCGTTCCCGCGCGCCCTGGTCGTCCTCCAGAACGAGCCGCTGGCGCCGCCGGTGCTGCCGGGCATCGCCGTCGACGTCGAGCCGGTGCACACGGGCACCGCCCGGTCGGACCTGGCGATCTCGTTCCATGAAGTCTCCGGCGGGCTCCTCGCCGCGATCGAGCTCGGCAGGGACGTCTTCGACGAGGCGACCGTAGCCCGGCTGTGGGAGCGCCTCCAGATCCTGCTCGCCGCCGCCGCGACCGATCCGCTCCTGCCTCTCGCCGACCTCCCCCTCCTTACAGAAGAGGAACGGCAACAGCTCGCGAGTTGGGGGCGGGGGCAGGCCACGAAAGAGTCGCCCGACGCCTTGAGCCTCTTCGAGCGCCGGGCGGCCTTGTCGCCCCAAGCGACCGCCCTGATCGACGACGACCGCTCGTTCACCTTCGAGGAGCTGAATCGGAAGGCGGACCGCCTGGCCTCGCGCCTGCGGACTCTCGGAATCGCGCCGGGGCGGATCGTCGGCCTCTGCGTCGAGCGCTCGGCCGGGATGGTCGTCGGGTTGCTGGCGATCTGGAAGGCGGGCGGCGCCTACCTGCCTCTCGATCCGGCGCTTCCGGACGCCCGTCTCTCCTTCCTGATCGGCGACGCCCTGGGGGACGAGCCGGTCGTGGTGACCTCCGCGGTCCTCAGGGACCGCCTCACCGGTGTCCGCACCGTTCTCATCGAGGATGAATCCGCGGACGCGGCAGAGCCGGGACACCTCTCCGGACGTGCCGGCCCGGCCGATCCAGCCTACATCATCTACACCTCGGGGACGACCGGCACGCCCAAGGGGGTGATGGTCGAGCACGGCCAGCTCGCGGCGCTTCTCGCCTCGGCGCAGCGGGCCTTCGGGTTCGCGGCGGACGACCGGATGCCGTGCGTGGCGCCGTTCTCGTTCGACATCTTCCTCTTCGAGCTGCTGGCGCCGCTGCTGGCCGGCGGGACCTCCGTCCTGGTCGGGCTGCGGCCGTCGCTCGACGTGGACCGCCTGGTGGCGCGGCTCGGCGAGATGACCCGTCTCCATGCCGTCCCGGCGCTCATGCGGCAGATCCGCGACGCCGCCCGGGAGGCCGGACCGTGGCCGCGGATGCGCTCGCTGTTCGTGGGCGGCGACCGGGTTCCGTCCGATCTCCTGGACGACCTCCGGCCGGTCTTCCCGAACGCCGGCGTCCACGTCCTCTACGGCCCGACCGAGGCCACGATCCTCACCACGGTCCATACAGCGCAGCCTGGAGAGACCGGCGCTCCGATCGGCCGGCCCCTGGATCACGTGGAGATCGCCGTCTCGGACGCCGAGGGGCGGCCGGTCCCGATCGGCATGCCCGGAGAGATCCGGATCGGCGGCGCCGGCGTGGCGCGCGGCTATCTGAACCGGGAGCAGTTCCTGGGGCAGGACGGCCGCCGGGTCTTCCGCAGCGGCGACCTGGCGAGGTGGCGGCCGGATGGGGTCCTGGAGTTCCTCGGCCGGGTGGACGATCAGGTCAAGGTGCGGGGCTTCCGTATCGAGCCTGGGGAGATCGAGGCGGCCATCGCGCGGCAGCCCGGAGTGAGCGCCGCGGCGGTGCTCGTGGTCGAGGGCCGGCTGGTCGCTTTCGTTGTAGGAACCGCCGGGGACCTCCAGGACGCCTTGAGGTCGGAGCTGCCCGAGTACATGGTCCCGCGCGCCTGGCGGTCCCTCCCCGAGCTTCCGCTGACGGCCCACGGCAAGGTGGACCGCGGCGCCCTGGCCCTCCTGGGAGCCGCCGTCCCCGACGAGATCTCCGAAGGCGAAGCGCCGCGCGGCCCCCTGGAAGAGACGATCGCCGCGATCTTCGCGGACGTGCTCCGCCGCGAGCGGGTGGGCCGGCGGGAGAGCCTCTTCGACTTGGGAGGCGACTCCCTGCTCGCCACGCGGATCGCCTCGCGGGTGCGGGCCGCCCTGGGCGTCGACATCCCGCTCGCGGCCGTGTTCGACGCCCCCACGATCGCGGGCGTGGCCGACGCCGTCGCGGCCGGCCGGGGGTTGGCGCTCCCGCCGCTCGAACGGTCCGCGGAGACGGGGGACGCGCCGCTCTCCTTCTCCCAGCAGAGGCTCTGGTTCCTGGACCGCCTGGAGCCCGGCGCCGCGACCTACAACCTGCCGGTGGCGGTCCGCCTCCGCGGCGCGCTCGACGTCCCCTCCCTGGCAGGCGCCTTGAGCGGGATCGTCCGCCGCCACGAGGCGCTGCGCACGACCTTCCATGAAGAGGACGGCCGGCCGGTCCAACGGGTGGAGCCCGCCGGGACGTTCACGCTGCCGGTCGAGGACGAGCCGGAGGAAGCCGCGGCCTTCCGGCGCGTGGCCGAGGAGGCGGTCCGGCCTTTCGACCTGGAAAACGGACCGGTTTTCCGCGCCCTCCTGCTGCGGATCGCGCCCGGCGACCATCTGCTGGTAGCCAACCTCCACCACATCGTGAGCGACGGCTGGTCCATGGGCGTGCTGGTGCGCGAGCTCTCCGCGCTCTATGGAAATGTCGAGCTGCCGGAGCTTCCGGTCCAGTACGCCGACTGGGCGCGCTGGCAGCGGCGCTGGCTCGCGGGCGAGGTCCTGGAGGCCGAGCTGGGCTGGTGGCGCGAGGCGTTACGCGGTCTGCCCGAACGGCTCGACCTGCCGACCGACCAGCCGCGGCGTGGCGAGGAGCGGCGGCGCGGCGCCAGACAGCGGGTCCGGCTGGGACCCGGCCTGACGCGGGACCTCGCCGCGCTCGCCCGCCGCGAGGGCGCCACCCTCTTCGCCGTCTTGCTCGCCGGGTTCCAGGCACTCCTCGGCCGCCGGGCCGGACAGGACGACTTCGCCGTTGGCGCGCCGGTGGCCGGCCGTACCCAGATCGAGATCGAAGGGCTGATCGGCTTCTTCGCCAACACCCTGGCGCTGCGCGCCGGCCTGCACCGGGACCCGACCGGCCGCGAGCTGCTGCGGCGGACACAACGGACGGTCCTCGCGGCCTACGAGCACCAGCACATGCCTTTCGAGAGGCTCGTCGAGGAGCTCGCTCCGGCGCGCCAGCTCGGGCGGACTCCGCTTTTCGAGACGATGCTCGCCTTCCAGAACGCGCCCATGCAGCCGCCGGACCTCCCCGATGTGGCGGCGGAACTGGTCCCGGCGGAGACCGGCACGGCCAAGCTCGACCTCCTGCTCAACCTGACGGAACGGGACGGCGAGCTCGACGGCTCGCTGGAGTACGACGCCGACCTCTACGACGCGGTCACGATAGAGCGCCTGGTCGCCGAGCTTGCCGCATTGCTGCAAGGCTTGGCCGGCGCCCCCGGCGAGCGCGTGGCTGACCTCCTCCTGCTCGCCAGGGTGGAGCGCCGGCAGATCCTCGTGGACCTGGAGCCGGCCGCACCCGCCATACCAGCCACGGCCTTCGAGCCGCCCCAAGGAAAGATCGAGGAGGAGCTCGCCGCGATCTGGTCCGAAGTCCTGGGCCGGGAGCCGATCGGCCGGCGGGACAGCTTCTTCGACCGCGGCGGCCACTCCCTGCTCGCCACCCAGGTCGTCTCCCGCGTCCGCCGCGCCTTCGGCGTCGAGGTCCCCCTGCGCGTGCTCTTCGAGGAGCCGACACTGGCCGGCCTCGCCGGGCGGATCGCGGTGGCATCCGGGGAGAATGCGGAGCCGCTCGCGGGGGCCGCGGGCGAGGGGCTGGCGCCTTTGTCCTTCGCCCAGCAGCGCCTCTGGTTCCTGGCCCAGCTCGATCCGGCTTCGCCGGTGTACAACCTCCCCGCCGTCGTACAGCTCCGGGGGGACTTGGACGCCACCGCCCTGGAACAGGCCCTAACCGCGCTGGCGCGGCGCCACGAGAGCCTGCGCACCCGCTTCCCGTTGATCGGAGGCGAGCCGGTCCAGGTGGTGGATGATGCCCCGGGCTCCACCCTCCCCCGCGTCGACCTGCGGGCGCTCGGGTCCCACGCTGAAGCCGAGGCGCGGCGGCTCGCCGCCTGGGAGGCGGCGAGGCCCTTCGACATCCAGAGTGGACCGGTCTTCCGCGCCCTGCTCCTCCACCTGGCGGAGCGGGATCACCGGCTGCTCGTCACCCTGCACCACCTCGTCAGCGACGGCTGGTCCCTCGGCGTCTTCGTCCGCGACCTGGCGGCGCTCCATGCCGGGAGGCCGCTCCCGGAGCTGCCGGTCCGCTACCGCGACTTCGCCGTCTGGCAGCGCGCCAGCCTGAGCGGCGAGGCCCTCGAGCGCAGCCTGGCCTTCTGGCGCGACGAGCTGCGCGGCCTGCCGCCGGGGATCGACCTGCCGGTCGACCGGCCTCGTCCGCCGCTCCAGACCTTTCGCGGCGCCGGCCGGCCGTTCGCCCTGGATGCGGATCTCACCGGACGTCTGCGCGACCTTGCCCGGGCCGAGGGGGCGACCTTGTTCATGGTCCTCCTCGCCGGTTTCCAGGCGCTCCTCGTCCGCTGGTCCGGGCAGGAGGACCTGGCCGTGGGCACCCCGGTCGCGGGCCGAAGCCGCGGCGAGTTGGAAGGGGTGGTCGGCTTGTTCGTCAACACCCTCGTGCTGCGCGGCGACCTGACGGGAGATCCGGACGTCCGTGCCCTGGTACGCCGCGCCCGCGAGCGCTTCCTCGCGGCGCAGGCCCACCAGGACCTCCCCTTCGAGAAGCTCGTGGAAGAGCTGCGTCCCGAGCGCAACCTGGCGCGCCCGCCCCTCTTCCAGGTCGTGCTCGCGTTGCAGAACGCGCCCCGGGCGCCGCTGGCCTTGCCCGGCCTCGATGTCGAGCCCGAACCGGTGGAGGCCGGGACGGCCAAGTTCGAGATCCAGCTCAGCCTGGAAGAGGTGGACGGCGGACTCGGCGGCATGGCTGGATCTCTCGACTTCAACCGCGACCTCTTCGACGCCGCCACCATGGACCGGCTGCTGGGACATTTCACGAATTTTCTGATCCGGGCTGTCGCTGACCCGGACGGCCGCGCCCTGGAGTTGGAAATCCTGTCCAAAGACGAGCGCCGACAGGTCCTGGGAAGCCCCGCCGAGCGCTTCCCGTGGGAGCGGCCGGTCCACGAGCTGTTCGCCGGGCAGGCGGCCCGGCGTCCGGACGCAATCGCCCTGGTCGTCGGAGACGAGCGGCTGACCTACGGTGCGCTCGACCGGCAATCCAACGCCCTGGCGCACCGCCTGCGGCGCCTCGGGGTCGGTCCGGAAGAGAGGGTGGCGATCCGCCTCGAACGCTCGATCGACCTGATCGTGGGTATCCTGGGCATCCTCAAAGCCGGCGGCGCCTACGTTCCGCTCGATCCGGAGCATCCCGCGGAGCGGCAGGCCTTCGTGCTCGACGACGCGGAGCCCCGCGTCTCCCTCACCCAGAATGACCTCATGGACCTGGAGGACGTCTCACCAGTCGGCGATGTCGGAGTCCGCGAGGACAACGCCCAGTACGTCATCTATACCTCGGGGTCGACCGGCCAGCCCAAAGGCGTGGTGGTCCCGCATGCGAACGTGACGCGCCTCTTGACGGCCACCGACCGCTGGTTCCAATTCGGGCCGGACGACGTCTGGACCCTCTTCCACTCCCCCGCCTTCGACTTCTCGGTCTGGGAGATCTGGGGGGCGCTGGCCTCCGGAGGACGTCTGGTGATCGTTCCGCACTGGGTGAGCCGCGCGCCATCCGCCTTCTACGACCTGCTCGCCGACGAGGGAGTCACGGTGCTCAATCAGACACCCTCCGCCTTCCGGCAGCTCGTCCAGGCCGAAGGGGACCTCTCCGCCGCGCGCGGACTCGCCCTGCGCCAGGTTGTCTTCGGAGGCGAAGCGCTCGATCCCTCCATCCTCGGCCCATGGTTTGCCCGGCACGGCGATCAAACGCGGATGATCAACATGTACGGGATCACCGAGACCACCGTACACGTCACCTGGCGGCGGATGACCGCCGCCGATCTCCCCCATGCGCCGCTGAGCCCGATCGGCGAGCCCATCCCCGACCTGCGGCTCCACCTCCTGGACCCAAGGCAGCTCCCGGCGCCGGTCGGCGTACCGGGCGAGATCTGCGTCGGCGGGGACGGTCTGGCGCGCGGCTATCTCGGCCGTCCGGACCTGACCGCGGCGCGCTTCATCCCCGATCCTTTCGGAAACCGGCCGGGCGCGCGCCTCTACCGCTCGGGCGACCTGGCGCGCCGCCTGCCGAACGGGGAGGTCGAGTACCTGGGCCGGATCGACTCCCAGGTGAAGATCCGCGGCTTCCGCATCGAGCTGGGAGAGATCGAAGCCGCGCTGGCCGCCTTTCCCGGGGTACGAGACGCGGTCGTACTGGCCCGCGGTTCGGAGGATCGCCGTCTGGTGGCCTGGGTGGTGCCGCGCAACGGCGCAGTGAAGGTGGACGAGCTGCGCGGCTTCCTGCGCGGCCGGCTCCCCGAGTACATGGTCCCCGCGGCCTTCGTCCTGCTCGACGCCCTGCCGCTGACCGCCAACGGCAAGCTCGACCGGCGCGCCCTGCCCGATCCCCAGGCCCGGAGCACCGAACCCGCGCTCCTGCCCCGCACGGACACCGAGGAGATCATCGCCGCGGCTTGGAGGGAGGCCCTGGGGCTTGAGACCGTCGGGGTGGAAGACAGCTTCTTCGATCTCGGAGGCCATTCGCTCCTGGTCGTCCAGGTCCACCGCCGTCTCGCCTCCCACTTCCCGGAGCTGAACGTCGTAGACCTCTTCCTCCACCCCACCATCTCCGCGCTGGCCGGGTACCTGGCCAAGGAGAAGGTCGAATCGATCCCCCTCCAGGAGGAGACCCGCGAGCGTGCAGAAGACCGGACCGACCGCTCCCTCCGGCAGCGGGAGCTGCGGCGGCGGGCGCGGGGGCGGTAGGGACTCAGGTGAGACGCGCGAAGCCGGACGTCCCTTCCAGCTTCGAATCGAAAGTCACTGTGTCTGCGCAGCCCGCTTGGCGATTTTGCCAGCCGATCAGGTAGTCGGCGAAGTCCGCGCGGCCCTGCCGGTACTGGGCCAAAGCACGCCGGACGAGCTCTCGGTCCTGGATCTCGAAGAGAGCCGTGTCGAGCAGCTTTTCGAGTGTGCCGGCGATGTCGGAACGAGAGTACCCATAACCGCGGAGAGACCAACAGATTTCGCAGAGCACGATACCGCTCACGAAGAGGCGTCCTCCCTGAGCTTCCGTCTCACTGAAGAACGTCTCGACGACAGCGGCTTGAGAGAGATCGTCCTGGGTGAGCGTTCGCAGGAGGATGTTGGTATCGAGCCCTCTCACGCCTCACTCCCCTCGCCGGATCCGCTCGTCATCCTCGACGACCACCCGAGCGATCGCCTCGTCGATCTCTTCCAGCGAGCGAGGCGGCGCTCCGGGACGGCGTAGTAACCCGAAGAGACCCTCCACCGATCCCGCCACCGGGCGGACCCGGACCTCTCCTCCCTCGTCGATCAGGAACTCCAACCGGTCTCCCTCGCCAACGTGCAGGTATTCCCGAACCTCCTTGGGAAGAGTGATCTGGCCCTTGCTAGTGACGGTCGTGACCGGCATCTCCTTACCTCCTGTAAGGAGGATAGCATAAGGCGTAATCCCAGGAACCGGCTTTACCGCCAGAAGGCGATCCCCGCGAGGCTGCAGGCGTACAATCAAGGAGCCTGAACGTGAGGAACCGAGAAGGAACCCAGGTGCTCACCGCAGTCGAAGGAATTTACAAAGACGGAGAGGTGGAGCTTCTAGAGCATCCTGAAGGCTTGCGGGAAGCCCGGGTGATTGTCACCTTCCTTCCCCCAACACCCGCCAAACCGTCCCGGGAAGAGGCCCGCAACCGGATGCTCGCCCGTATGCGGGCCGGAATACCTCTCGGTGGACCGCCTTATCCCACAAGAGAAGAGATCTACGACCGGGATCGGAAGGCATGAGCCGCGTTCTGATCGACTCGAACATCTTCGTCTACGCCTTCGATCCTGCCGACCCCGGCGAAATACGAGAAAGCTGTTCGGCTGATCGAGAAGATCACTGCCGAGGACAATCTCGTTCTTGTCTGAAGGAGCTGAATTGGACCCTTCTGCGCCGTGGGACAGAGTTCGGCTTTGACCTCGGGGAGGTCCAGATCGTCCAGAGCGCGCGTGGTGCCCGTAGCGCTCACTCATGGGCTCTCTCATTCTAGGGATACCTGATTTGGGCGGCGGCTCATACCACTATACGGCGCGCTGTCCCAAAAATCCCTTGGGGAGCCCTGCCCCGAGCCTCTCTACGCACTGGTACCCGCATGTCTCTGCGTGAAACCCGTGAAGACGAGGACACTACGGTGGGAGGCGGCTACTAAAGGCGCCCCCAGCCACGCATCGCCTCTCACCTCTTGGAGGCGCACAAGAGCACCCAAACCGGTGAAGTGAACTTACTCGCCAATCTGCATCACCATATTAACCCAGAATCAGTCTGTTAAGGCTACAGGTCACTACACGCAACGAATAGACGTATAACCTCAAGAAAGCTGCCCCACTGCGACGCACCAAGAAGAAAGTCTAGAATGAAGCACTGTCTTGTACCCAAGGCGCTCCGAACTATCTAGACAACTGTAGTTGCGTCATGCCCGCTGCATGCTGTAGACTATTCTTATGCATGGATCAAGTAAGAAGCTCCCACAGGCCAGATAGAGACTTCCTGTCGGGCAGACTCATGTAGTAATGCTAATATTCAAGGAGACATTATGTTCAACTGTACCTCTGATCCCTTTGTAAACGCTCTCAAGTCATTCGGGTATAACATGGTCCGGCTGCCCAAAGCCAATCTGCAGCCGCTGGAGCTGCTCTCCCAGCAGCAGGGCAAAGACCTGGATCGGCTCGGCCCCATGGGCACTCTGCTGACCGCGGGAGAGACGATCGAGCTGCCGACCGTGACCACTAGCCAGACCACGCCCATCAGCGGCTCGCGGACCGGGGAACTCAAGATCGGCGTCGGACTGTCAATCCTCGGCAACATCATTGGCGCTATGGGCGGGTCAAAGCTGGGGCTTGATGTACAGTATAAGAACGCCAAGTCGGCTGTGTTCGAGTTCCAGGACGTTCAAGAGGACAAGGTTACAATCGTAGACTTGGACCAGTATCTTGGAGACGCAGACATCAACCCTGCGAGCGTCTTCCTCAGCAAGCTGCTCGAAAGCGACAAACTCTACATTGTGACCGCAGTCCTCAAGAGCAAGAAGTTCGCGTTCGACGCCAAGGGTGAGTCTGGGACCGAGGTCAAGCTGGAAGTGCCAGTGATCCAGCAAGCCGTAGGCGGCAGTGTGAACGTGGGAGTGGCACAAGGCTCCACATCTAAGCTGTCCTATGAGGGCCAAACCCCGCTAGTCTTTGGCTTCCAGGCCATTCAGGTGTTCTACGAAAGTGGTAAGTATACCGCGTTTAAGCCAGCTTCCGGGTTCACCATGAAGGCGCTCGACAAAGTCGAGGACTCCGGCGCCGACTACCTGATCACCGAAGACACGTTCGTCAGCCTCGCCTGACCAGTTGTCGCGCCCATCTGGCTCCAAACGAGGCGTGTGGATCTTTGGTCGATAGGAGGATCGCCATGGCGAACTGGGCCATCGTGATCGGGATCAACGAGTACTGGAAACCGTCCCTGCACCTCAAGGGGGCTGTGGGGGACGCTGTAAAGATGATGCGGTGGCTGACTGATCCTAAAGGCGGGAACGTCAAGCCGCAAAAACTGTTCTTTCTAGCCCGCCCGAAACCGGATGTAGACTTGCCTCTCGGCATAGAGTTCTTCGACGCCACATCGTCCAATCTCACGGTGGTTATCGACCGGCTGATGAAGAAGAGCGGTGGACAGGGGGAGCGGCTGTTCTTCTACTTCTCAGGCCATGGGTTGGTTAACACTAATGGCTTCGAGAACGAGCAAGCCCTAGTCATGGCGGACTTCAGCAACGTGCTTACTGACAAGGCCGTCTCGTTTCGGTCGATTCACGAGTACCTGCTGGCGGCGCGATTTGTCGAACAATTCTACATCGTGGATGCCTGCCGCAACGTTTTAGTCCTCGATCATAAATATCGAATCAGTGATCTGCCACAGGTCGGGGAACTCGACTTTACCCAATCATCGCCGGCGCAGTACCGTCTGTTCTCGACCTCTCCGGGGCTCAAGTCGGTGGAGGTCCAGGACAAACTTGGCGAGGAGCGGGGAGCTTTCACCGAGGACCTCTTGGCCGGGTTACGGGGAAAGGGCAAGGCGAAGCTGTATGACCCCAATGCCGACGAGTACGTCGTGAGGGTTGACCGGCTGTTCGCCTATGTCGAGGAGAATGTTTTCAAGAGGAAGCTGAATATCTCACCGGACCCGGCCAAGCCGATCTATCAGAAGCCCGAGCTCGAGTCCAAAGGGGGCGGTACGCCGCCGGAGCTAGCGCGGCTCTCTACCACCGAGGTCGAACGGGAGACGCTCGAGTTGATTGTCTCCCCCGATTCGGTCTGGCCGGTTGCCAAGGTGCGGATCTCGCAATCAGGCGGAGACCTCGACGAGACGTTTCCTGTCACCAAAGCACCGCTCGCTCTGGACCCTCTACCTCCTATGACCTACACAGTACGCCCGTCTGCCCCTGGTCATGCGACGAAACAGAGGAAGTGGACCTTTGAGTTGTACGAGCCGTACCGGCTAGAGATCGAATTCACGTCGACGGTCGGCAGCAGCATGGGTACTGCGGCTGGTGCGGCTACCGCTGCTGCCATCGGTACGGCGGTAGGCGGCCCAGGATCCGGCACACTGGTCGGGGGCGCAGTCGATGGTTTTGACAGAGGCCTCGCCGGTAACGGTATCAATTCCACCGGGGAGGACTCCTACTGGCGCGAGAACTACCGCTCGCGGCCCTATGCCGAGCGCGGCCGTGACCACGAGCACTACCAAGCCGCCGACAAGTACGGCTGGGAGTCCCAAGCCGTCGGCGTTGGCAGCGGTGTGGGTGCTGCGGCTGGCGCCGCCACCGGTGCCGCCATCGGCACGGCGGTGGGCGGCCCGGGAGTCGGCACGCTGACCGGAGCCGCGGTTGGCGCCACTGCCGGAGGCCGCGTCGGTCGCGGCATCGCCGAGGGCATTAATCCTACCGAGGAGGATTCCTATTGGCGCGAGAACTACCGCTCGCGGCCCTACGCCGAGAGCGGCCATGACTACGAGCACTACCAGCCTGCCTACAAGTACGGCTGGGAGGCACGTATCCGCTACCTCGACCGGGGCTGGGACGATGTCGAGAACGATCTGAGCCGTGACTGGGACAAGTTCCGGGGCGAGTCGCGCTTACACTGGAACGAGGCTAGGCACGCGGTCCGGGATGCCTGGAGCCGCGTCGAGCGCACTGTTCCGGGCGACCCCGGAGTTGGCACGCTGGTCGGAGCCGCGGTTGGCGCCGTTGCCGGAGGCCTCGTTGGTCGCGGCATTGCGGAGGGCATTAATCCTATCGAGGAGGATTCCTACTGGCGCGAGAACTACCGCTCGCGGCCGCCGATATCGGCATCGCCATGGG
>JBKKAU010000613.1:0-2594 GCA_046714475.1 Thermoanaerobaculia bacterium | reverse complement strand
CCGTTCTCGGTCCCCGGAAAGGTGGCCTTGAGGTTGTAGACCGCTTGGCGCAGGGCGTGGCGCGCCGCCTCCGGATCCCGCTCCGGCCAGAGCAGCCCCGCCAGGTGGTCGCGGCTGAAAGCCCGCTTGCGGTTGCAGATCAGGTAGGCCAGCAGGGCGCGCACCTTCTGCGACTCGAAGCCGGCGACCTGATGGTCGCCCTGCCAGACCTCAAAGCCCCCGAGGAGGCGGACGCGGACCTTGCTCAAGAGGTTTCCCAAAGCGCTCACTTGGACGTGGTGTTCGAGCCTGCCCGATTCTACCCCACTCCGCGGCCCAAGCTTTTCTGAAATCTTGGGTTTACCGTCCTGACGTTCTCCTGACAAGCGGCGGCGAGACTGGAAGCCAGCGAGCCGGAGACTTTGTCGCGGCTCATCCAACGGGAGGTCGAGCGCGTATGGACAACCGGAGATCGAAAGGCTTCGAGGATGGGACGCGTGCGGAGGGGAGCCTTTCGGTCTCCCTTCTGGTCCGTGCCCGGGTGGAGGAGGCGAGCGGGACCACAACCGTCAAGGTCTTCGTCCGCAACCTCCAGACCGGCCGCGAGCAGTACCTGAGCGATCCGAGCCACCTCGGCGAGCTCGTGCTGCGCCAGCTCCGGGCCTGGAAGGGCGAGAGTGACTCGGAGACCGGAGACCAGCCGAAATCCCGGACCGGGAGCTGACCTGGGATACCCCGCACCCGGGGCTCCCGCCCGGACGTTCGACCTCTTCGCCCGGGCGGGGAGACCGCCATGCTAGGATCGATTCGCTTCACACAACAAGGAGGGACGGGGATGAAACGCTGGTGGATGATTCCCGCGTTGGCGGTGGCCGCCTTGCTCGCGAGCGGTCCGGCCGACGCTCAGACTTCGGACGACGACTTCTACGAGGACGAAGAGCAGCAGGACGACGACCGCTTCGCCTTCGGGGTCGGCGCGGGCCTGGTCGAGCCCTCGGGCGACATAGAGACCTATTTCATGGCCTCGCTGCGCATCCGGGCGTCCGGCCGCAGGGGAGACGACTCCAGGCGACGTAGCGGCGATGAAGGGATCACCGGCTATATCGAGCCGGAGGTCGGCTACTGGAAACACAGCGGAGACGGGGTGTCCGGCGAAGACCTGCTGGTCGGGGCCAACCTGGTCGGCGTCGTGCCTCTGGGCATGGTGGACAGCTTCTTCGGCGTCGGGGCCGGCGTCCACCTTATCGACGCGGCGCTGCTCGAGAACCCGGACGAGGCCGAGGACAGCGCGGCCAAGCTCGGCGCCAATGCCCAGTTCGGGCTCGACCTCTACATCACGCCGAGCGTCAGCGCCTTCGGGGTCGGACGGTTCGACCTCGTCCAGGACTCGCAGGACGACGTCCAGACCAAGGTCTACCTGGGCCTGCGCGCCCGCTTCTAGAGACTGCCCGCCAAAAAAACGGCCGGCCCGCTCGCGCGGGACCGGCCGATCGCAATCGAAGCGATGAAGTCCTAGTACATGCCGCCCATGCCGCCGCCGGGCATGCCGGCGCCGCCGCCCTTGTTGTCGTCCTTCTCCTTGATCTCGGCGACCATGGCCTCCGTGGTCAGCATCAGGCCGGCGATGGACGCGGCGTTGAGCAGCGCGGTCTTGGTGACCTTGGCGGGGTCGATGACGCCGGCCGCGACCAGGTCCTCGAACTTGCCGGTCGCCGCGTTGTAGCCGCTGGTGCCGTTGGACGACAGCAGCTGCTTGACGATGACCGAGCCCTCCTCGCCGGCGTTGGCCGCGATCTGGCGGGCCGGCTCCTCGAGAGCGCGGCGGACGATGCGGACGCCCACCATGACGTCGCCCTCGGCCTGGACGGTATCGACCGCCTTGACGGCGCGCAGCAGGGCCACGCCGCCGCCGGGGACGATGCCCTCCTCGACGGCCGCCTTGGTGGCGTGCATGGCGTCCTCGACGCGAGCCTTGCGCTCCTTCATCTCGGTCTCGGTGGCCGCACCGACCTTGATCACGGCGACACCGCCGACCAGCTTGGCGAGGCGCTCCTGGAGCTTCTCGCGGTCGTAGTCGGAGGTGGTCTCCTCGATCTGGTTGCGGATCTGCTTGACGCGGCCGGCGATCGTCTCATGGCGCTTGACGTCGTCCGAGTCGGTCACGATCGTGGTCTCGTCCTTGGTCAAGACGACCTTCTTGGCCTTGCCCAGGTCCTCCAGCTTGATGTTCTCGAGCTTCACGCCGAGGTCTTCGGTCAGCGCCTTGCCACCGGTCAGAACGGCGATGTCTTCGAGCATCGCCTTGCGGCGGTCGCCGAAGCCCGGGGCCTTGACGGCCGCGGCCTGCAGCGTGCCACGCAGCTTGTTGACGACCAGGGTCGCCAACGCTTCGCCTTCGATGTCTTCGGCGATGATCAGCAGCGGACGGCCGAGGCGCGCCACCTGCTCAAGTACGGGGAGCAGATCCTTCATCGAGCTGATCTTCTTTTCGTGGATCAGGATGACGGGGTTCTCGAGCACCACTTCCATGCGCTCCGGATCCGTCACGAAGTACGGCGACAGGTAGCCGCGATCGAACTGCATGCCCTCGACGACGTCGAGCGTCGTTTCGAGCG
>JBKKAU010000612.1:0-4975 GCA_046714475.1 Thermoanaerobaculia bacterium | reverse complement strand
GTCGAGCACCACGGCGCGGGCGCCGGGCACCGGCCGGCCGATCGGCGCCTCCCGCGAGGCCGGCCGGGAGGCCGGCGGCAGGTCGGCGTGGGTGGTGACGATGGTGCCCTCGGTGGGGCCATAGCTGTTGACCAGCCGCACCTTCTCCACCCGTTCGTGCCAGGCCTGGACGCGGGCCGGGAGCACCCGCTCGCCGCCGAGGATCACCAGGCGCACGCTCTCCGGTACGGCGAGGGCGGCGTCCCGCTCCATGGCGTTCACCAGCTCGTGCCAGTACGAGGTGGGCAGGTCGACCACCGTCACGGCCTGGCGCGCCACGCCGGCGCAGAGCTCGGGCGCCTCCTCCGGCCGTGCGTCGGCGCGCAGCACCAGCGCCGCGCCCGCCGCCAGACAGGGGTAGATCTCCTCGGCGCTGGTGTCGAAGCCGATCGAGGCGAACTGCAGCACCCGGTCGCCGGGCGCGATCGCGTAGGCCCGGCGCGCCGTCTCGGTGTAGCGGGCGAGCGAGCCGTGGCGGACCACGACGCCCTTGGGCCGCCCGGTCGAGCCGGAGGTATACATCACGTAAGCCGGACTGTCGGCGTCGACGAAGGGGGCGGGGCCATCCTCGGGCACCGGGGTCTGGTCTTCGATCAGGACGATCGTCGCCTTCCCGGCGGGCAGCAGGCCGCGCAGCCGTTCGCGCGTCAGCAGCACCGCGGCGCCGGAGTCCTCCAGCATCCAGGCCAGCCGCTCCGGCGGGTACTCCGGGTCGAGCGGCAGGTAGGCGGCGCCGGCCGCGAGCACGCCGAGCAGGGCGACGATCAGCTCCGGCGAGCGCTCCAGGCAGACGCCCACGATCGACCCGGGACCGACGCCTGCGGCCTGGAGCCGGCGGGCGAGCTGCCCGGCATAGGCGTCGAGGTCGCGGTAGGTGATCTGCCCCTGGTCGAAGACCAGCGCCGCCGCGCCGGGGGTCCGCTCCGCCTGCAGCTGGAAGAGCCGGTGGACCGGAGCGGGCGCGGGGCCGGGCTCGGCGGTGTCGTTCCACTCCACCAGGAGCTGGTGGCTCTCGGCCTCGCCCAGCAAGGTCAGGTCGGAGATGCGGCGGTCCGGGTCGGCGAGCGCGGCGCGCAGCAGGTTCTGGAGCTGGCCCGAGAGGCGCCGGGCGGTCGCCGGCTCGAACAGGTCGAGGTTGTGCTCCAACTCGCCGGCGATCTCCCCCTCCTCCTCGGCCAGCCAGAGCGTGAGGTCGAAGTTGGCGCGGTCGACCTCGACCTCGACCGGCGTGATCGTGGTGTCGCCGCGGCGCACCGCCGGCCGCGGGTAGTTCTGCAGCACCAGCATGGCCTGGAAGAGCGGCGTGTGCGACAGGTCGCGCTCCAGCTTCAGCTCGTCGAGCAGCTTCTCGAAGGGGATCTGCCCGTGGGCGTAGGCTTCCAGCGTCACCTCGCGCAGCCGGCGGACCAGCTCGCGGAAGGTCGGAGCGCCGCCGAGGTCGCCGCGCAGCACCAGGGTGTTGATGAAGAAGCCGATCAGCCCCTCCAGCTCGGTGCGCCAGCGGTTGCCGGTGAAGGTGCCGACGGCGAGGTCGTAGTCGCCGCTCCAGCGGCCGAGCAGGGTCTGGTAGCCGGCGAGCAGGACCACGAAAAGGCCGGCCCCCTCGCGTCCCGCCAGGGCCCGCAGTCCGGCGGTCTCCTGGCCGGAAAGGTGGAACGGCTGGCGCGCGCCGCGGAAGGTCTGCACCGGCGGGCGCGGCCGGTCGGTGGGGAGCCTGAGCAACGGCGGCGTGCCGGCGAGCTGCCGGCGCCAGTACTCCAGGTGCTGCTCCAGGGTCTCCCCCTGGAGCGTCTCGCGCTGCCAGGCGGCGAAGTCGCCGTACTGGATCGGCAGCTCGGGGAGCGGCGAGGGCAGGCCGGCGGCGAACGTGCCGTAGAGGGCCGCCAGCTCGCGGTAGAAGATCCCCATGGACCAGCCGTCCGAGACGATGTGGTGCAGGGTGAAGAGCACCAGGTGCTGCCGCTCGGCGACGCGCACCAGGCGGACGCGCAGCAGCGGCCCGCGGGTGAGGTCGAAGGGGGTCGCGAGCTCGGCCTGGGCGAGGCGCCGGGCTTCGCCCTCGCGCGCCTCCTCGGGCAGCGTCGTCAGGTCGGTGAGCGGCACCGGCAGCGTCAGCCGCGGCGCCACCACCTGGACCGGCTCGCCGCCGTCGTAGACGAACGTGGTGCGCAGGGCCTCGTGCCGGCGCACCACCTCGTGGATGGCGGCGGTCAGGGCGCCGACCGACAGCGGGCCGGAGACGCGGCAGCCGCCGGGCGCGTTGTAGGCGGAAGACCCCGGGTCGAGCTGGACCAGGATCCACTCGCGGAGCTGCGAGAACGACACCGGGAAGCGGTCCGGCCCGTCCTCGCGGCGCGGCCGGCGGGCGATGGCGGACAGCGGCTCGGCGACCTGGCCGGAGAGCCCGGCGACGGTGACGGCCAGCCCGGCGATGGTCGGCGCCTCGAACACCGCCCGCACCCCGATCTCGACGCCGAAGGCCTCGCGCACCCGCGACGCCAGCCGCGTCGCCAGGAGAGAGTGGCCGCCGCGCTCGAAGAAGTTGTCCTCGACGCCCACCTCTTCGGCCTGCAGCACCTCGGCGAAGAGGCCCGCCAGGACCGCCTCGGCGGAGCTCCGCGGCGCGACGTAGGAGGTCGCCGGCGCCCACTCCGGCGCCGGCAGGGCGCGGCGGTCCACCTTGCCGTTCGAGGTCAGGGGCAGGGCGTCCAGGAGCAGGAACGCCGACGGCACCATGTACTCCGGCAGGCGCTCGCGCAGGAACGCCCGCAGCTCTTCGGCCGAGACCCGGGCGCCGTCGTCCGGCACGGCGTAGGCCGCCAGGCGCCGGTCCCCCGGCCGGTCCTCCCGCACCAGCACCGCCGCCTCGCGCAGGCCGGGGTGCTGGCCCAGCGCCGCCTCGACCTCGCCCAGCTCGATGCGGAAGCCGCGCACCTTGACCTGGTGGTCCAGACGGCCCAGGAAGTCCATGTCGCCGTCCGGCAGCCACCGCACCAGGTCGGCCGTGCGGTACATCCGGGCTCCAGGCTCGCCCCCAAAAGCGGTGAACGGATCGGGGACGAACTTCTCCGCCGTCAGGTCCGGCCGGCGGTGATAGCCGCGCGCCAGGCCGAGGCCCGCCACGTACAGCTCGCCCGGCACGCCGACCGGCACCGGCTCCCCGCGGCGGTCCAGGAGGTAGATGCGCGTGTTGTCGATCGCCCGGCCGATGGTCGGGATGCCGGCCTCCTCGCCGTCCGCCGGGCGCGGCGGCACCTGGACCACGGTGCAGGTGACCGAGTACTCGGCCGGGCCGTAGTGGTTCATCAGCCGGAAGCCGGCCTCCGGGTCGGGGCCGCGGTGCAGCCGGTCGCCGCCGATGATCAGCGCCCGCACTTTCAGGTCCAGACCCGCGGGGACCTTCTCCTCCAGCACGCCTTCGGCGAGGGGGGTCATCAGATAGGCCAGCGTGATCCCCTCTGCCGCCCACCAGCGGATCATCCCGGCGGACGACAGCCTCGTCTCCTCGTCCGGGATGTGGAGGCTGGCGCCCCCGGAAAGATAGGGCCACAGCTCCCAGATCGAGGCGTCGAACGCCGGGCTGGCGATCTGCGTGCCGCGGTCCCCCGGCTGGACGTCATAGAGGTCCTGGTGCCAGCGCACCAGGTTCATCAACCCGGCGTGCGGGATCTCAACCCCCTTGGGCTTGCCGGTCGACCCCGAGGTGTAGACCACGTAGGCCAGGTTGTCCGGCGTCACACCGCTCTCCGGCGCCGTGGATTCGTCCCCCTGGACCGACTCCCAGTCGGCGTCGAGGCGGATCACCCGCGCTTCCGTCTCCGGCAGCGAGCCGGCGAAGCGCTCCTCGGTCAGCAGCACCGGCGCGCGGGAGTCTTCGAGCAGGAAGGCCAGCCGCTCGGGCGGATAGCCCGGGTCGAGCGTGACGTAGGCGCCGCCGGCCTTGACGATGCCGAGGATGCCGACGGGGCGCGGCAGCGTGCGCTCGGTGCAGACCGCCACCAGCACGTCGGGGCCGACGCCGAGCGCCCGCAGGTGCCAGGCCAGGCGGTTGGAGCGCGCCTCGAGCTCGCCGTAGGTGAGGCGCCGCCCCTCGGCGTCGGCCATTGCGGTCGCTTCGGGCCGGCGCCGCGCGTGCAGCGAGAACAGCTCGTGCGCCATGGGCGCCTGCGGGCAGGGCTTGCCGGTCTCGTTCCAGTCCACCAGGATCTGCTGCCGCTCCGCCCCGGTCAGCATCGGCAGGGCGGAGACCCGGCGGTCCGGGTCGGCCACCGCGGCCTCGACCAGCGCCGCGAAGTGCGCCGCCATCCGCTCCACCCGCGCGCCGTCGAAGAGGTCGCGGTTGTACTCCAGGCTCCCGGTCAGGCCGGCCGCCGTCTCCAGCAGGTTCATGGTGAGGTCGAACTTCGCCGTGCCGTCCTCGCCGGGGAGCCCCTCCAGGGTGAGGCCGGGCACCCGCAGGGCCCCGGCCGGGCCGGCCGGGCCGGCCGGGGTGTTGTGCAGCGCGAAGGCGGCCTGGAAGACCGGCGAGCGGGAGAGGTCGCGCTGGGGGTGCAGCTCGTCGACCAGCTTTTCGAACGGCAGGTCCTGATAGGCGTAGGCCGAGAGCGCGGCCTCGCGGACCCGGGCGAGCAGCCGCAGGAAGGCGGGGTCGTCGTCGAGGTCGGCCCGCAGCGCCAGGGTGTTGACGAAGAAGCCGACGAGGCCCTCGATCTCGGCCCGGTTGCGGTTGGCGATCGGCGTGCCGATCACCACCGTGTCCTGGCCGCTGTAGCGGTGGAGCAGCACGGCGTAGGCCGCGAAGAGGATCATGAACGCCGTGCTGCCCTCGCGCCGCCCGAGGACCGCGACCGCCTGGGCGACGGGGCCGGACAGGACGACCGGGACGGTGCCGCCGCGGGAGGTCTGGACCGGCGGCCGCGGCCGGTCGGTGGGCAGC
>JBKKAU010000611.1:0-1592 GCA_046714475.1 Thermoanaerobaculia bacterium | reverse complement strand
TAGGGGGGGGCTATATATTCCAAAAAAGGGGGGGGGGTGTGCGGCCGTAAGCGATTTACAGCCCCCCTTTTGCTTATAGATATCTGAACATTATCCGGCGAGTTGCCAAGGCTGGTCCTTCAGGAGTCGGGGATCGGGCGCTCTGCTGTTCTTTGTGAATTGCAGGCTCGCTTTTTTCTGCTCTGCGCACCTTTACTTGCCAGAGGGGCCCCCTATCGATGCATGGCGCTCTGCATTTTGGAGCGCTGAGGAGATCTACGTTCTTCTGACGACTCAAGGAGGTCGGTAGTGAGAAAGCTCTGGATGCGTGTTTGTGGAATGGCGGCTGCCCTCGCGTTTGTGGGGGCCTCGGCTCATGCGGGCGACGCCCTTTTCTCGCCCCTGGACATCGCGGACGCCTACAGCAAGGGCCTGAGCCTGGACACGGCTTACAACGCCCTGGTTTCAGATCCTTCGACTGGGTACCTGCAACTCGTCAACGCCGACGCCGGCGCGGTGAGCGAGAAGGCGGACACCCTGACCCTGAACCTCGAGCCCGGGCTGACGGTCCAGGCCCACCGCGTCGAGTCTTACCGCACCCGGTCCGGCTCCCTGGTCTGGATCGGCGTCATCGCGGATTCCGGTTCGACGATCGTGCCGTTCACGGCCGAGGGCCTGCAGTTCGACCCGATCAACCAGGTCATCCTGGTCAAGGATGGCCGTACGCTGACCGGCAACGTCCACTTCGCCGGTGAGCTCTACGGGATCCGGCCGCTCAAGACCCGCGCCCACGCCATCGTGAGCGTCAAGAAGCAGGGGCTTCCCGACCATCCGGAAGGCGCCGACCTGCCGGTCGTCCCGATGGACGACGGCAAGGCCGCCACGGACAAGGCCGACACCATCATCCGCGTGATGGTGAACTACACCCCGTCCGCCGCCGCGGCGTCGGGCAACATCAGCTCCCTGATCGACCTGGCGGTCGCCGAGACCAACCAGGGCTACACCAACAGCGGCGTGTTGATCGACCTCATCCTGGCCAACAAGTCGCAGACCACCTATACGGAGAGCGGCAGCTTCAGCACCGACCTGTCGCGGTACCGTTCGACCACCGACAGCTACATGACCAGCATCCACACGACCCGCAACTCGGTCACGGCGGATGTCGCTCTCCTGGTCATCAACAACTCGTCGGCGTGCGGCCTCGCCTCCGGCATCGGCTCGACCGCCAGCACGGCCTTCGCCGCGGCGCACTGGAGCTGCATCACCGGCTATTACTCGTTCGCCCACGAGATAGGGCATCTCCAGTCCGCCCGTCATGACCCGGCGGCCGACCCGACCAACTCGCCGTATGCGTACGGTCACGGCTACCGGTACCTCGGCTCTCCGGATTGGCGCACGATCATGGCGTACGACTGCCCGGGCGGCTGCCCGCGCCTCAACTACTGGTCGAGCCCGCTCCGCACCTACAACGGCGTGCTCATGGGCACGGCCTCGGGCAACGACAACGCCCGCGTGCTGAACAACACGCGCAACACGGTCGCCGCCTTCCGGTAAGGAGCCGCGGATAGACCTTTGAGGGGGGGGGGTGCGGCCCCCGCCCCGGCGGTTTAAAA
>JBKKAU010000610.1:0-8080 GCA_046714475.1 Thermoanaerobaculia bacterium | reverse complement strand
GCTCTCGCGGACGCGGCGGGGTGTCCTCTGGACGTTGGGCCTCCTCGCTCTCTCAGGGTTGTGGGCCGCCGACGTGCTGGTCTGGACGGGGAAAAGCCCTCTCGAGAGCTGGGGCCTGGGCGCCAGCTCCAAGGGTCCGATGTGGCTGCTGCTCGGCGGCCTTGTCGCCCTGCTGCTGCGCCGCCGCTGGGGCGGCAACTGGCCGCTGCGGCTCGCGGACATGGACCCCTGGGAGCGCGGGCTCCTCGTCTCCGGCGTCCTCTGTTTCCTGCTCACCCTCCCGGTGATCTACGCCCCCGTCTCGAAGCTGGTCCCGGGGCTCTCCGGCATGCGGGTGCCGGCCCGCTTCTATACCTTCGTCTCGCTGTCGGTCGCCTTCTTCGCGGCCCGGACGCTCGACTTGGGGCTGCGCCGTCCGAGCCCCGCGGGACGGCGGTGGGCCACCGTGCTCGCGGCGGCCCTGCTGCTCGTCGAGGTCTACCCGAAGCCGGTGAGCTGGGTCGAGCTCCCCCAGGAGCGGGACTTCCCCGCCGTCTACCACCATCTCGCCCGCCGCGACGACGTCCGCGCCGGCCTGGAGCTGCCGATGCGGGACGACCTGACGGCGATCTCCTACATGTACTTCGCCACGCTCCACTGGAAGCCGCTGGTCAACGGCTACAGCGGCTACATGCCGCTCGACTACATGGCGCTGCGCGAAACCTGCTGCTGGCCGGTGCCGGACCGCGAGCAGCTCGACATCCTGCGCGGCCAGGGCGTCAGCCACATTCTGGTGCACGGGGACAAGCTGCAGCGCAGGTGGAAGCAGAGGGCCATCGCCCGCTGGGAGAAGACCGGCGAGGTGCGGCTGGAGCACGCCTCCGGCGACGACCTGCTCTACCGCATTCTCGAATAGCGGGTAGGATCGCCCCCGCCATGCCACCGACTCTCGCCGTCGACCTGCGCGCCCTGGTCCCGGAAGCGACCGGGATCGGCGTCTACACCCGGTCGCTGCTGCTCGAGCTGGCGGGCCGGGGCGGCCTGTCGCTGCTCGGCCTCGCCCACCGGCCGCCGCGCGGCGCCGGGGAGCTGGAAGCGGCCGGCGTGCGCCTGGAGCACCAGGGCGCGCCCCTCGGGGTCCTCTGGCAGCAGCTCCGGCTGCCGCGGCGGCTGGCGCAAGGGGACGTCGACCTCTTCTGGTCGCCGCTGATCACCCTCCCCCTCCGCTGCCCGGTGCCCGCGGTCGCCACCGTCCACGACCTGACGACGCTGCTGATGCCCGAGCACCACCGGCTCAAGGTGCGGTGGAGCATCCTCCCCTTCCTGCGGCCTTCGCTGGAGAGCGCGCGCCGGCTGGTGACGATCTCGCGGGCGACGGCCGACGACCTCGCCTTCCACTTCCCGCAATGCGCCGCCAAGGTGCGGGTCGTCTACCCCGGGGTCGACCCCGAGTTCCGGCCGGGCGACCCGGAGGCGATCGCGGCCACGCGGCGCGAGCTCGGGGCGCCGGAGGGCTACCTGATGTATGCCGGGACGCTGGAGCCGCGCAAGAACGTGCAGGGCCTGCTCGACGCCTGGGAGGGCCTGGTCGAGTCCGAGCCCGGGACGCCGCCGCTGGTCCTGGTCGGCCCCTACGGCTGGGGGAGCCAGGCCCTGATGAAGCGGATCGAGGCCCTGCGTCCGCTCGGGCTCCACGCCCTGGGCCGGGTCGACCGCGCCCGGCAGGTGCGGCTGGTCCAGGCGGCGCGGCTGTTCGTCTATCCCTCGTTCTACGAGGGGTTCGGCTTTCCGCCGGCCGAGGCCATCGCCTGCGGCGTGCCGGCCGTGGTCTCCAACGCCTCCAGCCTGCCGGAGGTGGTGGGGGACGCCGGCCTCCAGGTCGATCCGCGGGACTCGCAGGCGCTGGCGATCGCCCTCCAGGACCTGCTCGCCGACCCCGGACGCGAGGCGGACCTGCGCGCCCGCGCCCTGGCCCGCGCCGGCCATTTCCGCTGGGACCGCGCCGCCGCCGGGATGGAGGAGGTCTTCCGGGAAGCGCTAGAGTAGCTACAATACCGGCCCCGTAAGCCATCCACCCTCCCAGGAGCCCCGGGTTGCCCTATACCATCGGCATCGACGTCAGGAAGATCCAGGACTTCGGGATCGGTACCTACATCCGCAACCTGGTCCGGTCGCTCGCCCGCATCGATGCCGAGAACCGCTACCTCCTGCTCTGCCGGCCGCAGGACCGCGACCTCCTGCGCGATCTGCCGGGCAACTTCCAGACGGTCCCCGAGAGCGCGCCGGTCTACTCGGCGCGCGAGATGCTGGCGCTGTCCTGGCGGCTCTACCGCTCGCGGCTCGACCTCTATCACTCGACCCACTACGTGCTCCCGGCCTGGGTCGGCTCGCCGGTGGTGGTGACCATTCACGACATCATCCACCTGCTCTACCCCGACTTCCTGCCGAGCCGCTTCGCCTTCCTCTACGCGCAACGCATGATCCGCCGCAGCCTCAGCCGCGGCGACCGGGTCATCGCCGTGTCGCAGAGCACCAAGAACGACCTGACGCAGTACTTCGACGTCGACGGCGGCAAAATCCAGGTCGTCCACAACGGCGTCGAGGAGGCCTTCCGCCAGAGGCTGCCGTCCGAGGAGCTGCAGCGCTGGCTGCGCAACCTGGGGATCGAGCAGCCCTACCTGCTCTTCGTCGGCAATCCCAAGCCGCACAAGAACCTCGACAACGTGGTGAAGGCCTACGCCCGCGCCCGCCACCTCGCGAACCTGGACGCGCCGCTGATCTGCGTCGGCGCGCGCACCGGCTCGGAGTTCAAGATCCGCCAGCGCGCCCAGTACCTGGGCATCCCCGACAAGGTCCGCATCCTCGGCCACGTCGCCCAGGAGGCGCTGCCGGCGATCTATCAGGGGGCGAGCCTGTTCCTCTACCCCACCCTCTACGAAGGTTTCGGGCTGCCGGTGGTCGAGGCCATGGCCTCGGGCGTGCCGGTGATCACCTCCAACACATCGGCGCTCAAGGAGATCGCGGAGGGCTACGCCTACCTCGTCGATCCGCTGGATATCGAAGGCATGGCCAAGGCGATCGCCAACGTCATGGGCGACCCCGAGCGCCGCGCCCGGCTCGCCGAGCTCGGCGCCAAGCGGTCCGCGGACTTCGATTGGGACCTGACGGCGCAGAAGACCCTGGACGTCTACCGGGCGGCGATCGAGGGCCGGGACCTCGACCGCACCAAGGCGGAAGGCGCTTGAAGCGCCTGGAGGACAACGCGTGAAGCGCCTGGAAGGCAACGTATGAGCGAGTCCAGGCAGCCGCGGGTGGCGCTGATCCACGACTGGCTGACCGGCATGCGCGGCGGCGAGAAGGTGCTCGAGGTGTTCGCCGGGCTCTTCCCCCAGGCGCCGATCTTCACCCTGTTCCACTTCCCCGGCAGCGTCAGCCCGGCGATCGAGGGGCACCCGATCCACACCAGTTTCCTGCAGCACGCTCCCGGCGTCACGCGCCGCTACCGGAGCTACCTGCCGCTCTTCCCGGCGGCCATCGAGGACTTCGACCTGTCGGGGTTCGACCTCATCGTCAGCTCCAGCCACTGCGTCGCCAAAGGGGTGATCCCGCCCCCGGACGCCTTCCACCTCTGCTACTGCCACACGCCGATGCGTTACGCCTGGGACCAGGAGCACGTCTACTTCCCCAAGCGCACCGGCGTGACCTCGCGGCTGCGGTCGCTGGTGCTCTCCAGCCTGCGCTCCTGGGACGCGTCGTCGGCCTCGCGCGTCCACCTGTTCCTGGCCAACTCCACGTTCGTCGCGCAGCGCATCCGCAGCTACTACGGCCGCGAGGCCGAGGTCCTCCACCCGCCGGTGGACGTCGACTTCTTCACCCCCGGGCCGGTGTCGGAGAAGGGGGAGAAGGCGGAGAAGGGGCAGGAGGGGGATTACGCGCTGATGGTCACCGCCCTCGCCCCCTACAAGCGGGTCGAGCTGGCGATCGCGGCCTGCGACCGTCTGGGGCTCGAGCTGCGGATCGTCGGCGAGGGACCCGAGCGGGAGAACCTGGAACGGCTCGGCAGCCCCCAGGCCCGGTTCCTCGGGCGGGTCGACGACGAGCGGCTGCGCGACCTCTACCGGGGGGCCTGCCTGCTGCTCCAGCCGGGGGTCGAGGACTTCGGCATCGCCTCGGTCGAGGCCCTCGCCTGCGGCACGCCGGTGGCGGCCGCGGCCCGCGGCGGCGTGCTCGACATCGTCGAGGACGGGCGGCACGGCGTGCTCTACCCGGACTGGGGCGGACCGTCCGATCTGGCCGAGGCGATTGACAAAACGCGTCAGATCGGATTCAATTCGTTGGACTTACGCAGCCGCGCGGAGTCTTTCGCGACCACGAGGTTCGTGGACCGTCTCCGCACGTTGCTACGCTCCCATTCTTTTTCCGAGCCGAGGGTGTCTACTTCTTGATTCGACAACGCCACCGCATCACTGCCGGTGTGTACCTGCTGGGCGACCTGGGCGCGACCCTCGCCGCCTTCTTCGTCGCCTGGGTCCTGCGCTTCGTCGTCGAGGTCATTCCGGTCACCAAGAACGTGCCGGAGTTCGGCCCGTACCTGCAGCTCCTGCCGTTCATCCTGGCGGTCTGGCCGATGGTCTTCTACTTCCACGGCCTCTACCAGATCCGGCGTGGCAGGAGCCGCGTCGACGAGGTGCTGACCCTGGTCGTGGCCGTGCTGCTCGCCACCGTGCTGCTGTCGGTGGTGATCGCCTGGTACCGCCCGCCGGCGGCGCCGGGCAGCACCGAGTACTTCACCTACAGCCGCGCCTTCATCGGCCTCTTCGCCCTGGCCGACCTGGTGCTAGTCGCCACCTCGCGCATGATGCTGCGCGAAGCGTTGCGGCGCATCCGCCTGTCGGGCCACAACCTGCAGCGCATCCTGATCGTCGGCGCCGGCGCGCTGGGGAGGGAGATCACGCACAAGATCCTCCTCCACCGCGACATGGGCTTCGAGGTGGTCGGCTTCCTCGATGACGACCCCGGCAAGGCGGGCACCGAGATCTCCGGCGTGCCCGTGCTCGGAGCGCTGCGCCAGGCCGAAGAGGTGCTCGCGGCCCACAACATTGATCAGGTCTTCATCGCCTTGCCGCTCGAGGCCTACAAGAAGATGCTGCACATGATCGACCTGATGGCGCGCGAGTGCGTCGAGGTCAAGCTCGTCCCCGACATCCTGCAGTACGCGACGCTGCAGGCGACGCTCGAGGACGTCGACGGCACGCCGGTCATCAACCTCTCGCAGGTGCCGCTCCAGGGCTGGAACAGCATGGTCAAGCGCGCCATGGACGTCGCCATCGCGTCGGCGTCGCTGCTCGGCCTCGCGGCGATCTACCCGTTCATCGCCGCCGCCATCTGGCTCGAGGACCGCGGCCCCATCTTCTACCGCCAGGAGCGCATGGGCCTCGACGGCAAATCGTTCATGATCGTCAAGTTCCGATCCATGCGCGTCAACGCCGAAGCGAGCAGCGGACCGGTCTGGGCGATCAAGGACGATCCGCGCCGCACTCATGTCGGCGGCTTCCTCCGCAGGTGGTCGATCGACGAGCTGCCGCAGGCCTGGAACGTGCTCGTCGGCGACATGTCGATCGTCGGCCCGCGGCCCGAGCGTCCGACGTTCGTGCGCGAGTTCAAGCACAAGATCCCGCGCTACATGCTGCGCCATCGCGTCAAGGCCGGCATCACCGGTTGGGCGCAGGTGCACGGCTGGCGCGGCAACACGTCGATCAAAAAGCGGATCAACTACGACCTCTACTACATCCAGAACTGGACGCTCGCCCTCGATCTGAAGATCCTCTGGATGACATTGCGCCACGCGCTGCGCCACAACGCCTACTAAGCCTCGCTCTGTCCGGAGCTCGACCACGCGGCGGCCGCAAGGCCGCCGCGCTGCGTTTCAGCGTACGAAAACGCCCGTATTCATTGGGGTTTTGAACGGACGCGCCCAACCCGTAGCGGCGATGCGCGACCCGCTCTCGCCACCTCCCGCTCCGATTGCACAGCGCGATGTTCATACGCCCCAAAGTCTTGAGGCGGAAAATCTCTTGACACCCCATATCTTGGGTCGTACCCTAACTGCATCATCATGCCCTCAGGGCAACTCAGAAAGGAGACTACTCATGGCGACCAAGAGCACCAAGAGCGCTGCAAAGCCGGCCAAGAAGAAGACGGCTGCCGCGAAGCCCGCGGCGGCGGCGAAGAAGACCAAGACAGTGACCGCGGCCAAGCCGGCGGCGAAACCGAAGAAGACCACCGCGGCCAAGACCGTGAAGAAGTCGGCGGGCGGCGCGAAGAAGACCACGGGCGGCGGCGCGGCGGGTGGCGCGAAGAAGACGGCCAGCGGCGCGGCGGGTGGTGCGAAGAAGGCCGCGCCCGCTGCGAAGAAGACGGCTTCGGGCGGCGCGAAGAAGGCCGCGGGCGGCGCGAAGAAAGCGACGGGCGGTGGTGCTAAGGCTGGCGCGAAGAAGACCGCGACGGGCGCCAAGACCACGGCGGCCAAGAAGACCACGACCGGCACGGGCACGGGTGCGAAGAAGGCGGCGGGCGGTGGTGCGAAGGGCGGTGCGAAGAAGTCGGCCGGCGGCGCGAAGAAGACTGGGGCCAAGAAGTCATCGGCCACTGAGTGAGGGGGTCCTCGCAAGAGGACTCGGGCATACGGTTCTTTTCAGGGCGGCGTCCTGGTCACTTTCTCTGGGGCGGTTTTCTTTGTCGTCTTTCCTTTTTCGAAGCTCCCAGCGTCGCCTTCGCACGACGTATCAGCCTCCGCCCCGCGGCTCGAGCGTCGTGTCGAGCTCATTGCTTCCCAGAAGAAGTCTTCCCTGACATCGATCAACGGACGCGGCTGAGCAGGGCCGCCGCGGCCGCATCCATCCACCAGAGCAACACGCCGTCTTCGGCGCGCGCCGCCTGCGCCGGATAGCGGTCCACGTCGCGCTCGCCTTCGAGCACGGCGCGCACCGCCTCGGCTTTGCCTTCGCCGCTCACCACGAAGACGATCCGCGCCGCGCGATTGATCACCGGCGGCGTCATCGTGATCCGGAAGGTGTCGTGCTTTTCGACCCAGGGGGCGACGACCCAGCGGCGGCGTTCGTGGACCGTGGGATTGCCCGGGAACCACGACGCGGTATGAGCGTCCGGTCCCAACCCCATCAGCACGAAATCGAAACGCGGCCAGCCCTCTCCATCCATCTCGAAAAAATTGCGCAGCGTCCGCTCGTGCTCCGCGGCCGCCCGGCCCGCGTCGGGATCCTCCGCGGGGATGCGGTGGATGTGCTCCTCCGGCACCGGTACATGCGCGAGCAGGGCCTCCCGCGCCATGCGGAAGTTGCTTTCCGGATGATCGGGAGGCACGTGCCGCTCGTCGCCCCAGAAGAAATGGATCTTCGGCCAGGGCAGGCGCGCGCGGAACGGCTCGCAATCGTTTGCCAGCAGGCGGTAGAGGTCCGCGGGGGTCGAGCCGCCCGAGAGGACGAAGGTGAACCGGCCGCTCTCGCGCATCGCCGTCTCGGCGGCCCGCGCGATCTCCTCGGCCACGGCGCGCACCAGCGCCCGTGCGTCCGGCGCGATCTGAAGATGGCGGAGATCCGTCAGTTCTTCCATTTCCTGCCGCTTTTGCCGATCAGCTCATCCGCATCCTTGGGACCCCAGCTGTTCGCCGGGTAGTTGGGGAAATCGCGCGGCGTGAGCGCCTTCCAGACATCGAGGATCGGCATCGCCACCTTCCATCCCGCCTCCACCATGTCGCTGCGATGGAACAGCGTCGAGTCGCCGGTCATCACGTCGTAGAGCAGGGTCTCATAGCCTGTGTTCGGCGAGGAGCCGAAGTAGTCGGCGTACTGAAAGCTCATCCGGACCGTGCCCAGCTTCATGGTCGGTCCAGGCACCTTGCCCTCGAAACGCAAGGAGATCCCCTCGTCGGGCTGGATGTGGAGCACCAGCAGGTTGGGATTGAGCTTTTCGACCGGCGTCTCGCGGAACAGCATGAGCGGCGCCCGCTTGAACTGGATGGCGACCTCGGTGACGCGCTTGGGCAGGCGCTTGCCGGTGCGCAGATAGAACGGCACGTCGGCCC
>JBKKAU010000609.1:0-4030 GCA_046714475.1 Thermoanaerobaculia bacterium | reverse complement strand
CGACGGGATGTCCTCCGGCCGCTCGCGCAGGGGCGGCACGTGGATCTCGATGGTATTGAGGCGGAAGAGCAGGTCCTGGCGGAAGCGCCCGGCCCCCACCTCCTGGTGCAGGTCGGAGTTGGTGGCGGAGAGGATGCGCACGTCGGCCCGGCGGGTGCGGGAGGAGCCCACCCGCTCGAACTCGCCGGTCTCCAGGACCCGCAGCAGCTTGGCCTGCTGGCTGAGCGAGATGTTGGCGATCTCGTCGAGGAAGATGGTGCCGCCGTCGGCCAGCTCGAAGCGGCCGACGCGGTCGCTCTTGGCGTCGGTGAAGGCGCCGCGGACGTGGCCGAACAGCTCGCTCTCGAAGACCGACTCGGAGAGCCCGCCGGTGTTGACCGTCACCAGGGGCGTGCGGGCGCGCGCCGAGACCGCGTGGAGGGCGCGCGCCACGACCCCCTTGCCGGTGCCGTTCTCGCCGGTGATCAGGACGTTGGCTTCGGAGGGGCCGACCCGCTCGACGAGGTCGAGCACCGGGCGCATCTCGGACGCCTGGGCGATCAGGACCGGCTGGCCGTCGGCGCGCAGCAGCTGGTTCTCGGCCTCCAGCCGCTCGCCGTGGCGCAACGCCCGGCCGAGCTCGACCTGGGTGCGCAGGATGGTGAGCAGCCGGTTGTTGTCCCAGGGCTTCTCGACGAAGTCGCGCGCGCCGTGGCGCATCACCTCGACGGCGAGACCGACGCTCGCCCAGGTGGTCATGACGACCACCGGCAGCTTGTCGTCGAAGGCGCGCAGGCGGGAGAGGAGGTCCAGCCCTTCGCGGCCCGAGGTGGTGTCGCGGGTGTAGTTGAGGTCCATCAGCACGGCGTCGAGCTCACGGCTGGTGACGGCGGCGAGGACCTCGGCCGGGGAGGCAGCGGTCTCGGTGGCGTACCCCTCGCTCTTGAGGAGGAGGCGCAAGGCCTCCCGCACCTCGCGCTGGTCGTCGGCGATCAGGACCCTGGGCGTGGGGGAGGAGGGCTCGGTCATTGGCGGCGGAGAGCGTTCCCGGGGAAACAGGCCTGAAGAGACAAGGGCTGCCGCGGGTCGGCGGCAGCCCTCAATGGTACGTCAATTCCGGGCAGGGGTCAGATCACGAAGCCGCGCTGCTCGAGCTCGCGCTCTTCGGCCTGGCGCTGCGGACCCTGCTCCTCCTCGACGACGCGGCCGTCGAAGAGGTGGATGGTGCGCTGGGCGTAGCGGGCGAAGCGCGGGTCGTGGGTGACCATGCAGATGGTGGCGCCGTCCTTGTGCAGCTCGGCCAGCAGCTCCATGACCGCCTCGCTGTTGCGCGAGTCGAGGTTACCGGTCGGCTCGTCGGCGAGCAGGATCGACGGCTTGCCGACGACGGCGCGGGCGACCGCGACCCTCTGCTGCTGACCGCCGGAGAGCTGCGACGGGTAGTGCTTCATGCGGTGCGACATGCCGACGCGCTCCAGGGCCTCCTGGACGCGCTCCTTGCGCTCCTTGGAGGGCATGCCGCGGTAGGTGAGGGGCAGCTCGACGTTCTCGTAGACCGTGAGGTCGCCGATCAGGTTGAAGGCCTGGAAGATGAAGCCGATCTCCCGGTTGCGGATGCGCGCCCGCTCCGAGAAGGACAGGTCGGCCACTTGCTTGCCATTGAGCCAGTACTTGCCGTCGCTCGGCGTGTCGAGCAGGCCGAGGATCGACAGCAGCGTGGTCTTGCCGCAGCCGGAGGGACCGGCGATCGAAATGTACTCGCCGTTGCGGATCTCCAGGTGGATCCCCGACAGGGCGTGGGTCTCGACCTCGTCGGTCAGGAAGACCTTGGTCACTCCGTCCAGATGGATCAGCGACTCGGTAGATGCGTTCATCGGGTTTTCCTCCCCCTAAGTTCTTTGAACTGCAGCCGCCGCGCTCTCCGCGGACGGCGGTCAATGTTTAGTTCAGGCGCAGGCGGTCGAACTCATCCCATTGCGAGGTATCGGACAGGATGACCTCGTCGCCGGGTACCAGGCCGTTTTTGATCTCGATCTTGCTGACGGAGCTGCGCCCCAGGGTGACCGGGACACGGACCGCCGCGGTGCGCTCCTCGACGACCTTGAACATCTCGATCTTGCTCTCCGGCTGGCCGTAGGCCGGACGGCCGACGAACAGCACGTTGCGCAGCACTTCGAGCTCGATGGTGCCGTCGACCGAGAGGTCCGGCCGCGCGCCCTTGGGCAGCGGGCCTTCGAGGGCGACGTCGACCGTGACCGTGCCCTCCTGCACGGACGGGGCGACGCGGATGACGCGGCCGGGGACGATGCCGTTGCGGGTGTCGATCGAGGCCCGCAGGCCGACGACCACGTCCTTGGCCTGCGTCTCCGGGATGCGCAGCTCGGCCTTGAGGTGCTCGGGACGGGCGACGCGGGCGAGGTTGGTGCCCGGGGTCACCCGCTGGCCGATCTCGACCGGCAGCTGCTGGAGCACGCCGGGGATGCCGGCTCGCACCTTGAGCGACTCGAGCTGGCGCTGGCGCAGCGCATACAGGGCGCGCGCCTGTTCGACCCGGGCCCGCTGGGCGGCGAGCTGGGCCTGGTTGGCGCTCTGCGTCTTGCGCAGCCGCTCGCGCTCGATGCCCGCCTGCTTGGTGGACATGTCGGAGCGCATGCGGGACAGCTTGAGGTCCAGCTCGGGGATCAGGCCGTCCTTGGCGAGTACCTGGTCGGCCTCCGCCTGGAGCTTGGCCTGCGAGGCCGTCGAATCGGCGACCGCGGCCTGGGACTGCTGGTTGAGGTACTGGCCCTCGAGCTGGGCGCGCAGGGTGTCGTAGTCCGACTGGGCGGCGCTGAGCTGCGACAGCGCCTCCATCGCGTTCTGCTCCAGCTCGGGGTTCATCATCTCGAGCAGGACGGTATCGGCCTGGACCGTGACGCCCGGCAGCGCCGGGATCCGCTCGACCCGGCCGTCGGTGTTCGCCGAGATCACCCGGATTTCGACCGGCACCAGCGTCCCCGGGCCGCGCACGTTGCGCTCCATGTCGCCCCGCTGCACCTTGTCCATGTAGAGAGTCTCGGTCTCCACGGGAGGCGCCGCGGGTTCGAGCCGGTTGACGGCTACGGTGATGAAGAGGACGATCGCCAGTCCGGAGATGGCGAAGATGGTGTAGCGCACTTTACGCTTGCGACTTTGTCCTTCACGTGGTTTATCCATGGCAGCCCTCCCTTACGCAGGGGATATGCCAAAGGTTTCACCACACGGGATGGGATTGAAAACAAAGAGCTTGCGAGGAGCGAAGCCAGCCGGCGGCAGGCTCGACCTGTCCGGAGGTGGGATGGCCGCGTCCCAGAAGCGGACACTCGTCCCGCCATGCTAGGCTCGCCGCATGAGCACCCGCTTGAATACCCCGTTGAACCCCGATAGCGTCGAGCAGCACCGGCGCGGCGCCCCCCAGACCCTGGGCTTCGCGGTGGTCACGGTCAGCGACAGCCGCGCCGGCGGCCCGGACGGTGACGACGTCAGCGGCCGGACGCTGCGCGACATGGCGCAGGCGGCCGGGCACCGCGTCGAGGGCTCCATCCTGGTCCCGGACGACGTCGCCGCCGTCCGCCGCGCCGTCCGCGAGCTGCTCGCCCGGCCGGAGGTCGACGTGGTGCTGCTGACCGGCGGCACGGGGTTCTCGCCGCGCGACCTCACGGTCGAGGCGGTCGCGCCGCTGTTCGACCAGCCGGTGGAGGGCTTCGGCGAGCTGTTCCGGATGCTCTCCTACCAGCAGGTCGGGGCGGCGGCCATGCTCAGCCGCGCCGCCGCCGGCCTGATCGGCGACCGCGCGGTGTTCCTGCTCCCCGGCTCGCCCAAGGCGGTCGCCCTGGCGATGGAGAAGCTGATCCTCCCCGAGGCCGGCCACCTCCTCGGCCAGGCGCGGCGGCGGTCCTAGTAAGGGCACCCCTTGTGGGTGCCCTTCCGGAGGGCGGCCACAAGAGCCGCCCCTACGTTCCCCTCCCGCGATTCCCGGTGATGCGGACCGTTGTGAACACGTGCCTGGCGCCCGTCGCAGCCCCTCCGGACC
>JBKKAU010000608.1:0-3897 GCA_046714475.1 Thermoanaerobaculia bacterium | reverse complement strand
GGGGGCGCGATTCATCGCGCCCCCTCTCCTGCGTGTTTACGAGGCCGGCCTCAGTGCGCGTGAGGCGCCGCCGGGACCTGCCGGTCGACCTCGACGCCCGCCTTCCAGATCCGCTGGATGGCGCGGGTCGCCTTGATGTTGGCCGTCGGGTCGCCCTGCACCAGAACGAGGTCGGCCCGCAGGCCCGGAGCGATCCGGCCGCGATCGTCGAGGCCGAAGGCCGCCGCCGGGTTCGCGGTCGCCGCGGCCAGCGCGGCGGCGGGAGCAAGGCCGGCCAGGACGAGCAGCTCGAGGTCGCGATGGATGCTCACCCCGTGGGTCGCCGAGTCCGTCCCCGCGAGGATCGGCACCCCGGCCTCGTGGAGCAGGCGGACGCTCTCGCGGGCGAACTGCAGGCTCTGCTGCGTCATGAAATTGGGCGGAGCCGGCGTGAGCAGGTACTGGATCTCCTCCTCGGTCAGGTACGGCGCGAGGGCCGGGTCCGCGATCAGGGACGCTCCGCCGTCGGTGGTGACGAAAGACTCCTCCACCGACAGGGTCGGGGCCACGAAGATCCCGCGGGCCGCCGCCAATTGGATGAATCCGGGCTCCGCGATCGAATCGACGAAGATGTGGACCAGGCCGTCCACGCCGTCCTCGACGAGGTGGAGCGCATGCGACTGCTGGGTGACGTGGGCCACCGCCAGCTTGCCGCGGCCATGGGTCGCCTGCGTCAGAGCCCGCACGGTCTCACGGTTGAGGGTCGGAATCAGCTCGCCGGTCAGGTGACCGTCCTCCAGCATGATCTTGAGGTAGTCCGCGCCCGCCTTCGTGAAGAGGTCCTCGATGAAATCTTCCGCCTCCTCCGGGCTGTTCAGGGTCGGCTTCTCCACGAAACGCGGCGTCCAGTTGTACGGATAGCCCTCGGTCAGGGTGGCCGGGTTGATGGCGCTGAAGAAATCGGCCCGGTAGGGAGCCCCGGTGCGCTCCTGCTCGCGCTTCATGCTGGCGGCGAAGTGCGGCAGGGTCCACATGTCCATCTCGGTCGTGACGCCGAACTGGATGGCGCGCTCCAGCTCCTGCCGGGAGCGGGCATGGGCGTGGGAATCGATCATGCCGGGCAGCAGGGTCGAGCCCGCGGCGTCGATCACCGGGATCCCCGGGGGCACGGCGACGTCCGCGCCTACCGCCTGGATCCGGCCGGCGGCGACGACGACCGTCGCGCCCGGGATCACCGTCGAGCCGTCGAACACCCGCGCGCCCGTGATGGCGAAAGAATCAGAAATCGAGGCAGAGGGAGAGGCCGTCGCGGCTCCAACCGCTCCGAAGGTGAAAACGAGCATGGCCAACGTAAGCCGAAAAGTCGATCGCATGAGCAGGGTTCCTTTCGTGTCAAAAGCCTTCCACCGAACCAACGCCGTCCGGCGGCAAATCCCCTCAGGGGACGCTCTCCGTCGTCATATTTAGTTTTTCTTACATCAATGTATACTCCCGTGGACGGCGGACAGCGCGCGTCGCGGCGAGGCCCCGGCCTCGCTTCGTCGAGGGGCAGGCAGCATGCACATCTTGACTCTGACAACCCTCTTCCCCAATTCGCTCCAGCCGGTCCACGGAGTCTTCATCAGCAACCGGATGGAGAGCTTCACCCGGAAGTACGGATGGGATTGGACCGTGCTGGCTCCCGTCCCCTACTTTCCCCGGATCCCCATCGCCCCCCGCTCCCGCTACGGCCTCTACGCCCGCATGCCTGCCCTGGAGGAGCCCTGGGGCTATCCCCTCCACCATCCCCGCTACCTGGTCACCCCCAAACTGGGCATGTGTTTCTACGGCGCATGGATGGCCAAGGCGGTACGGCGGACCATCCTCGAGATCCACCGCAAGAAACCGATCGACCTGATCGACTGCCATTACGTCTACCCGGACGGCACGGCGGGAGTCGAGAGCGGCCGGGAGCTGGGCGTCCCGGTCATCCTCTCGGCTCGGGGCACCGACCTGAACCTCTATCCGCGGCTGCGGGGGATCCGGCCCTTGATCCGGAAGAACCTCGAGGCGTGCCGTCACCTGATCTGCGTCTGCTCGGGGTTGCAGGCCGCGGCCCTGGAGCTCGGCACCCCGCCGGAGAAGACCTCCGTGATCGGGAACGGCGTCGACGTCCAGCGCTTCCGGAGACGGGACCGGGAGGAAGCCCGGCGCAGGTTGGGGCTGCCTCCGGCCGGCCGCATCCTGCTGTCGGTGGGGCATCTCACCGCCCGCAAGGGTTTCGACCTCGTCCTGGAGGCGTTCGCCGGCCTGCCCGATCCGGACCTCCTCCTGGTGATCGCCGGGGAGGGGGAGGAGAAGGAGAGCCTCGCGAAGCGCGCGGAAAGCCTCGGTCTCCTTGGACGAGTCCGCTTCCCCGGGGCGGTCCTGAACCGCGACCTGCCCGACTGGTACAGCGCCGCGGACCTCTTCGTCCTGGCAAGCTCGCGGGAGGGCTGGCCCAATGTGCTCTGTGAAGCGCAGGCGATGGGCCTGCCCGTGGTGGCAACCCGGGTCTGGGGAGTGCCCGAGATCGTCGACCACCCGTCCGTGGGCCTGCTGGTGGAGGAACGGAGCGTGGAGGCGCTGAGGGCCGCCCTGGACCGCGCCCTCCAGACCCGCTGGGACAACCTTTTCATCGAGCAGCGGGGGCGTTGCCGGACCTGGGACCGGGTCTCCGAGGAGCTTCTCCCGGTCTTTCAGAGGGCTTTGGAGGGTAAACGCGCCCGCCCCCGTCCAGGGCGGGCGCCACAAACTCCAGATCAGATCAGTAGCTGACTCTCAACTGATAGGTCGTCTTGGTCGACGAGTAGCGGTAGACGCGGACGAAGACGTTGGCCGCCGAGCCGCCCGTGTTGGTCCAGGAAGCCTGGTCCGCGGTCGTGCCGCCGTTCAGCGAGCTCGCCACCTGGGTCCCCGCCGCGTTGAGGATGTAGAGATCGTAGTCCGCCGTCAGGCCGTTGAGCAGCGCCGTCACGGTCGCGCCCGCCGGCAGGCTGAGGCGGAAGTAATCGTTGCGATTGTTCCCCGAATCGTTGGAGAACGACCCGGAGATCTGGTTGCAGGCCCCCGAGATCACCTGCGGCGCGCTGGTGCTGTTGTTCGGTTCCACCTCCGCGATGTTGCTGCAGACCGGGCAGGCCTGCGTCGTCGCCTGCACCTGCGCCGAGTTGGCGGAGCTGCAGCTGCCGTTCGACGAGCTCACCACGTAGTAGTACGTCGTGTTGCAGGTCAGGCCCGTGTTCGAGAAGGAGGTCGTGGACGAGCTTCCCGCCGTCGAGTAAGGCCCGCCGTTGGTCGTCGAACGCAGGGCCGAGTACGAGGTGGCGCCGGCGGCGGCGCTCCAGGCGAGGTTGATCTGCGTCGGCGATACCGCGGTGGCGGTCACCCCGGCCGGCACCGGAGGCGGCGTGCAGGGGCCGGTGAAGACGTCGATGCCGTTGACGGTCGTGGCGCCGGTGCTTCCCGCGTCGAGCCAGTTGGAGAGGCGGGTGCTGTTCGTGCCGCCGCCGGTCCAGGAGACGCTGAAGCGCCCGTAGTAATCAGAGAGGTTGTTGCCCGTGGCGCCGCAGGCGGACGGTCCGCCATGGAGCTGGCCGACGAAGCGGCCGGCGCTGTTGTAGAGCGGCGAGCCGGACGACCCGGGCTCGGTCACGCCCGGCACGGTGAAGGGGCCCGGAGGATCGGTCGCCCACTTCGCCCACAGGTGGCTGCCGTCGCCCGGCGAGGTCGTGCCGCTGTAGCTCGTGCTGTCCATGTTGGTGGTCACGTAGGTGATCCGCTTCTCGTCGGTCGACGGGTGGTGGATCGACGCGCAGGGCGACGCGGCGGTGCACGCGTGGCTGCCGGTCGAACGGTCCCAGCCCGCCCAGTGATGGTTGTAGGCGGTCACCGGCGCAT
>JBKKAU010000607.1:0-13923 GCA_046714475.1 Thermoanaerobaculia bacterium | reverse complement strand
CTCTTAGGTATGGCTCTGCTGTACAACCACGAGGTCAGGATTCAAGTTGTAGCCGGCGGCGCTGTCTCGATCCGGACATTGATCCAGGCTTAAGATGGCTCCTTGCCTTCATCGGGTCTCCAGCCTTAGCGCAGCGTGACGGTCGGGTTGCGGACGAAGCGGGCGCGGTAGGGCAGACGGTCGTTCAAGACGATGAGCAGCCGGAACAGGCGCGGTCGCTGGATCCAGAGCAGCTTCAAGCGCAGGCGCAGGCCGCGGCGGCGCAGGCCGGCGAAGTGGTTGACCGCCCGCAGGGCGAGCTGCGCCCCCTCCCAGTCGCGCGCCGAGCAGGCCCGCACGTAATCGTCGAGCGAGGTGAAGAAGAAGCGTGGCGCGATCGCGTCCGGGACGTAGTAGCGGAACATGCGCGTGTCGTCCGGCAGGATCGCCGCGAGCTTCTCCGCGTACCGCAGGCGGCTGTCGATGAACCGGCGCGACGTCGACGAGCCGTTCGCATGGATGCGGAAGCGCAGCAGCGCGCTGTCCACGAAGACGTGCTCCCAGCCGAGCCGGAAGAAGCGCACGAACAGGTCGTCGTCCTCGTAGCCGGAAAGCGCCTCGTCGAAGCCGCCCGCCTGCTCGAACGCGGTACGCCGCACGACGCTCGCCGAAGGGAGCACCAGGAGGTCGGCGGCCACGCACTCGAAGATCGTGCTCTTGGGATGCGTCACCCCCGCCGCGCGCAGGAACGCACGGGTCACGAGGTGGCCGTCGACGTCCATCTCGTTGAAGTCGCAGTAGGCCCAGCCCACGGCGGGGTCGGCGTCGAGCGGGGCGATGAGGTGCTCGAGATGCTGCGGATGCCACTGGTCGTCCTGGTCGAGGAAGGCCAGGTACTCCCCCTCCGCCTGGCGAGCCGCGAGGTTGCGCGCCGCCGACTGCCCGGCATTGGCCTGCCGCAGCACGCGGACCGGGAAGGGGGCCGGCGGCAACCCCTCCAACTCGGCGAGCGAATCGTCCGTGGAGCCGTCGTCCACCACGATCAGCTCGCATGGGGGCAGCGACTGCGCGAGCACGCTGCGGACCGCGTCGCGCAGGAAGCGGCGGCCGTTGAAGACCGGCAGGATGGCGGAGACGCGAGACATCAGGAGAGATCTCCAGGACTCGCCGGGCGCAGGCCCGAGACCGGGTACTGCCGCGACCGCGTCTCGCTCGCTCCCGCTCCCAGCGGCCACGCCACGGCGCCGGACTGGGCTTCCGCCACCTTGCGGGCCAGGATCTCGGAGACCGCGTAGGCCGGGACGGTCGGCATGTCGAGATACTCCTTGCGCCAGCCCGGCCCGGGGATGATCGCCGCCGGCCCGGAGTCGCAGGCTTCCAGGACCTCGAAGCCGTTCTCCGGCCCGAACAGCACGCGCAGCCCCTCGGCCGAGATGCGCCAGAAGTCGTTCGGCTGCGCGTGGGCCGGCCAGGCTCCCGGCGCCTGGTGATAGACGAGCCCGCCGGGCTTCAAGACGCGGTTGATCTCGGCGGCCAGCAGCCAGGGGGCCTGGAGGTGCTCGAGGACCGAAGCGGAGAGCACGGCGTCCACCGAGCCGTCGCGCAGGAACCGGCTCAAACCGTGAGCGTCGCCCACCACGTCGACGTTGAGCCCGGGATGGATGTCGAGCCCGATCACGCGGCCCTGCAGCAGGCGGCGCGACGGCGCCACCTCCATGCCGCGCGGCGTGCGCGCCCCGATCTGGAGCAGGCGGCCGTCGCGGCCGCCGCGGGCACCGCGGGAATTGGCGAGCTCGGAAAAGCGCCGCATCATCGGCGACATCTCCTCCTCGTCCTCGGGCAGCCTCGGCCAGGCCGGGAGCGGTCCTTCCGGCAGCGGGAGCGGGAAGCTCGCGTCGCCGCCGTCGGTCTCCAGGGTCAGGACCACCGGATGGCCGGGAGGGCAGGCGAGATAGACGGCGAAGCCGCCATGGCGGACATGCTCGTGCTGGGGATAGTGGGTGAGCAGGTCGGGCCGGTCGGAGAAGGTCTCCACCCGTGCGGACCGGCCCGCCGATTCGATCCGCAGGCCGCGCACCCGGTGCTCGTGGGCGTGGGCCCAGCCGCGCAGGTAGAGGCCGTGGGGATCGCACCAGAAGGCGTCGAGCCAGTAGGCGGTGCGGATCTCCGAGGGCCTGGCGGAGGCGGCGGGCACGGCGGACGCGGCGGGCACGATGGGCGCGGCGCGGAACACAGCCATGCCACGCTCGTCGGGGAGCAGGTCCGCGGCCCCCTCGAAGCCCTCGTCGCCCCGGCACTCGAGGGCGATCGGAGGACGGCCGGAGGCCGCGGCGCGGATCGCCTGGAGATCGGCGGCGAGGGGGGCATCGGCCCCTTCGGGAAAGTCGAGGACCCCGAGGAAGAAGGCGGCGCCCGCCGGAACATCGAACGGCGCGAACACCAGGCGCAACGCCTCCTCCGGCGAGAGGCGCGGGCGGGCCAGCGTCGCGACGCGCGGCTCGGCCGCCCCGTCGGCGGGGAAGACGGCGAGGCGCAGCCGCGCCGCCGGCTGCCGTGCGATCACGTCCAGCGGCAGGACGACGGCGGAGAGCCGGGCGCAGGGGGCGACGAAGCGCTCGGCGATCACCAGCCGGCCGCGGCGTGGACGGCGGAGGAGCCGGAAACCTCGCTTCTGCGATGTCGGGGAGGGGTTTACCCCGTCCCCGGCGGGGGCAGGCTCCGCCCCTGCAGAGAGGTTCTGATCGGCGCTCCGAGCCGCGAGGGCCAGGTGCTTGCGGCTCTGCTCCGTGAGGTCCTCCGTCTCCCCGTCACAGAGCCCGGACGGGCGCTGCTCATCCAGCAGGGCGGTGCCGGCGGCGATGGCCGCCGCGAAGCAGTCGGCCGCCCGGTCGGGACGGCCGAGGCTGTTGAGCTCGAGGATGCCCGAGAAGTAGAGCGCGCCGGTGAGGTTGAAGGGACGGGGCCGCCCGGCCGGCGCCACCTCGGCCGGCCTCTCCGGATCGAGACCGAAGCCGAGCCCGAAGCGGGCCTGGTAGATCCGTGCCAGGACGGCACGGCTCGCCGCCGCCTCTTCATAAAGGCCGGAGTTGACGCACTCCTTGAAATGCCGCCAGGCGAAACCGCAGGCGAGGGCGGAATCGGGTGGAGAGCCGGCCGCCCGGGCGGCGAAGTAGTCGCGCAGGAGGGTCCGCTCCGGAGCCGGGTCCGCCGGCCGCATCCGTTCGAGCGCCGACGGAGAGCACGCCGCGAAGGCGCGGAGCGTCTCCGGCGACTCTTCGATGCGGACCTCGGAAAAGCCTGCCTTGCCGAGGAGGAGGCAGAGCGCGCCGCGGTCGTAGAGCATGAGGTGGAACCCGGGGCTCAGGGCGCGGCCGAGCGCGCCCTCCTCCGTCTCCCGGCGCACGATCGCGAGGTTGGGCGTCGAGAGGACGAGCAGCCCCTCGGGCGACAGGCGCTGGCGCAGCGCCACGAGCAGGGCGTGGGGCTCGGCGAGGTGCTCGAGGATCTCCGAGCACAAAATCAGGTCGAAGGGCTCGGGGCCGAGGTCGAGGTCGGCGCTGAAATAGGTGCGGCGGATCGGCAGGTCCAGGGCCTCGCCGCCCACCGCGGCGAGCGGCGAAGGATCGACGCCGAGCACCTCCCAGCCGAACGCGAACCGGCTGAAATCGAGCGCGAAGCCGAAGCTGCAGCCGACGTCGAGGCAGCGCCGGACCGACTCGGGCGGCAGGCGCAGGAGCGGCGCCACGATGCAGTCGATCCCGGCCCCCTGCTCGACGTAATAGTCGAGCTGCACGGCCATGCTGGTCTCGTAGTCGGGAGGCGTGAGGTCCTGGAGAAACGCGACGCCGCAGGCCGGGCAGCGGAGCAGGGTGATACGCGGATGCCCGGGCAGGACATGGTCCGTGGCGAGCACCGCGCCTTTGGGACCCTCCTCGCCGCACAGAGGACAGCCTGTCCGGACTTCCTCCTGGAGCCACCGCAGATACGCCATGGGAAGGCCGTACTATACACCACCCTGGGGCGGGCGTCGGAACGGTATGATCCAGCCTATGAGACGTCCTGGCGGCTCAGAGAGTGGCCCGATCGGTCCCATCGGTCCGATCGGCTTCGATGAAGTCTTCGCCGAGCTTCCTCTGCTTTACCCGACGCCCCGCTCCTGGGCGGAGCTCGCGGCGGCACGCCTGCCCGAGTTCCTGGCCGATCACGCGGTCTGCGAACAGCAGGTCGCCCTCTATGCCCTGTCCCTCGCCGGCTACTATCCGGACGACGCCGAGCTCGTCGAGCGCGCGGCGGCTCTCGCGGCCGAGGAGGTGCAGCATTTCCGGCGGGTGGTGGCGATCCTGAGAAGACGGGGTTGGCCCCTCGGAGGGCGGCGGAAGAACCCCTGGGCCCAGAGCCTGCGGGCGCGGATCGTTCCCGGCCGCGAGCCGTGGACAAAGATCGACCGTCTCCTGTTCGGCGCCATGATCGAGGCGCGGAGCTGTGAGCGGTTCACCCGTCTCCTGGAGGTCGTAGACGACCCGGAGGTCGCCCCTCCTCGCCGATCTGGGCCCCGCGGAGCGCCGCCACTGGGAGCTCTTCTATCATCTCGCCACCCGCGAGACCGACCCCGAGGCCCTCGCGGCCCGCTTCCAAGACTGGCGGGAGTTCGAGGCCGACCTTGCCCGAGGCCTCGGAACTTCCCCGGCGGTTCACGGCTGACGAGGCTGGATGTACCGGTACATCGGGCCGATGTACGCTTGCATTGCCTCGATGTATCGCTACATCGGGCCGATGTACGCAGACATCGCCTCAGGGGAGCATGCATCGCGCCGATGTTTGCTTACATCGGCCTCCGGTACCGATACATCGGCCCGCTGTACGCTTGCATCGTCTCGATGTATCGGTACATCGGGCTGATGCACGCAGACATCGCCTCAGGGGAGCATGCATCGCGCCGATGTTTGCATACATCGGCCTCCGGTACCGGTACATCGGGCCGATGTACGCTTGCATCGCCTCGATGTATCGGTACATCGGGCCGATGCACGCAGACATCGTCTCAGGGGAGCATGCATCGCGCCGATGTTTGGCGGGATTGGAGCGGGGGAAGCCTCATTTCCTGGCCGCCTGCCTTGGGTCGCCGAGGGTTGCGTTGAGCGCAACAGCTTCCCGGGTCAGGCGGCGAACAGTCGCTGAGCTGACAGACATATTCTCGCGGAGCTCGAGCGTGGCCATACTCTCTGGGCCATGTTTTCTCCTGGCGCCATGGCCGCTCGAAGCGTACCCCGGCGCGCACCAGCCGCGGCGGCCCCAGGGTGCGCACGGGGATGCGTCCGATCTCTACGTCCTGGTCGAAGAGGTTCTCCACGGCGGCGAAGAGCGAGAGCCCGCGTCCGATCGATCGCGAGGCGAAGAGGTCGACGGTGACGAAGTCGTCCAGGCGGAAACGGTTCTGGTCGTCGTCGAACTGCTCGCCGATCCAGCGCGCCTGGAGCCCCAGGGTGACGAGGTCGGGATCGTCGAAGCGGGTCTGTAAGCTGACCTGGTGCCGGGGCACCTGCGGGAGCCTCAGCCCTTCGAGGTCCTGGTTGGCGGCGAAGCTCTCGACGCGGGCGTCGGAGAGGAGGTAGCCGCCGGTGAGCGTCCAGCGGCGCCCGGCGCGGGCGGTCAGCTCGGCCTCCAGGCCGCGCGAGCGGGTGCGGCCGAGGTTCTGGCGCTGGCGCGTGATCAGCCCCGGCGTGACCGACAGGGTGACGTTGGCGATCGTGTCGTCGATCTCCATCCAGAAGAGCGTGCCGCGGGCGGTGAGCCGGCCAGAGGAGGAGGTGTAGAGCGCGCCGGCTTCGATCCCGTCGAGGCGCTCGGCTTCGAGGTCCTCGTTGGCGAGGGTGAGGGCGTCGCCGACGCGGAAGGCGCGGTACAGCTCGTTCAAGGTGGGGGCGCGGAAGGCCTGGTAGGCCGAGGCGGTGAGCGACACTTGGCCGGTCGCGCGGAAGAGGAGCGAGGCGCGCGGGCTCACCGCGGTCTCGTCGCGGGCGGGGAAGCGGGTCGAGGTCCCGCCGGTGCGCCGCTCGCCGTCGTTCTCCCAACGGTCGAACCGGCCGCCCAGGGTGAGCGACAGGCGTGGCGTGACCGTCACCAGGTCTTCCAGGAACAGTGCGCCGGTCCGCTGGCGGCCACCGCCCACGGTGCGCGAGGCGCCCGCGTCCGTGAAGACCAGCTCGTCGCTGTCGCCGCTCACCTCGCGCAGCTCGAGGCCGCCGACCAGGGCGTGACGTTCGCCCAGCGCCCGCGTCCCCTGGGCGGAGAGGCCTAGGGACTCGGCCGGCACGACCTGCGACCGGGTGAGCCGCTCGCCGGTGCGGTCGGCGGAGACCGCCGTGAAGGTCTGGTGGAAATCCTGGTCGCTCGCCCAGGCCCGGAGGGTGAGCGAGCCCCGGCCGGAGGACCAGTCAGCACCGGCGCTCGCCTGGCGGATCTCGGTGTCGTTCTCCTGGAGCGGGGTGCCGTTGTCGCGCGACTCGTCGTAGACCGAGCCGCGCAGGTGGACGCGGCCCCAGGCGGCGGAGCGTTCCAGGCCGAGGTCGACGACGGAGCGGCGGGAGGCGGCGGGGGTGTCGACCGGCCCGCGCTCGCGCGGATCGACCAGGATGTAGCCGTCCGTGCTGAAGGCCTCGGCCGCGAGGCTCGCGCCCCAGGCCCCCCGGCTTCCGGCGAGGAAGAGCGAGGCTTCGGGAGTGCTCCGCTCGCCGTAAGCCCCTTCTATAAGGAAGGAGGGGCTTGTCGTGCCGCGCGTCAGGAGCTGTACGGCGCCGCCGAGCGCGGCGCTGCCGTAGAGGTCGGACGCCGCGCCGCGCATCACCTCGGCGCGGTCGAGCGAGGCGCGGGGCACGCGTCCCCAGTACACCCAGCCGCCGAAAGGGTCGTTGAGCGGGATGCCGTCCGCGAGCACGACGGCGCGGCTCGCGCCGCTGGCGCCGAGGCCGCGCAGCGACACTCCCTGGGAGGTCGGGTTGGCGAAGCGGCTTCCCGAGCGCCGGAACAGGGTGAAGCCGGGCACCTGGCGCAGCACGTCGTCGATGGAGGAGGCCGCCGACGTCTCGATCTCCTCGGAGGAGAGGACCACGACGCTCGCCGCGGTGTCGCCGAGCCGCTGCTCGGTCCGCGTCGCGGTGACGGTGATCTCCTCGGCGATGGTGGGGGAGGGCTCGGAGGGGGTCTCCTCTTGCCCCGCCCCTACCTGGGGAAGAAGGATCAGAGAGAAGAGGAACGCGGCGAGCGGAGTCTTCATTGACTCGCGCCTACTTCCGCGGAGCCTTGGGCGCGACGCTCAGGATCTTCTCGATCTTCTTGGGATCGTCCGGCAGCAGCCCCGCGGCGGGGAGGCGGGGGACCAGCCGGGCCCAGCGCTCCTCGCGGGCGAAGACGTCGCGGAAGACCGGCAGCGCCTTGTCCTCCTGCCCGGCCATGAACAGGGTCACGGCCTGCCAGAAGGGGAGCTCGGCGATCTCCGGGGCGAGCTTGGATGCCTTGGTGTAGTGGCCGAGCGCCGCGTCCCACTTCTCCAGCGCGGCGGCCTCGTCCCCCAGGTTCATCTCTTCATAGGCGCGGTGGAGCTGAAGCAGGCGGCGCAGCTCTGCCAAGGGCTGTGGGTCGTCGTCCACCCGCAGGTCGACCCGCCGGTCCCGCCAGGATTCGCCGGTGGATTGGGCACGCACGACGATCAGCGCCGCGCTCTGCCGGCCGCGGATGTCGCCGCCTTCCTTCTCGGCGGCTTCGAGCGCCGCGAGCATGCGGTCGGCGAGGTCCCCCTGGGCGGCCTCGAAGGCGCGGGCCATGGCCGGCCAGACGGTCGGCTTGTCCATGAGGTTGGCCTGCACCGAGAACGCCTTGCCCAGTTGGTGGCCGGCGGCCTGGATGCACTTGGGGCCGGTCCAGGCCGCGACCCGTCCCTGGGCGTCGACCATGGCGACCTGGCGCACGTCCTTCTGGGGATCGGCGGCGAGGAGTTGGTCGAGCGCCTCCTGGGCCGACTTCCCCTCTTTCATGAGCCTGAGCCCGAGCGGCCCGTAGTCGACGCGGACGAACGACTGGGTGGCCACCGCCCCGACGCCGGCCTCGGCCCAGGGGACGCTCGGCCCCACCTGGAACCAGTGGCTCTGGACCGCGATGCCGAAGTCGCCGGTCTCGGGATCGCGGGCGACGATCGAGTAAGGTGTGGGCGAGCGGGTCGCCGGCGCGGGCTGGGAGGGGGAGGAGGGCGAGAGCTGCGAACAATGCCAGTAAAAGGACGGGACGGCTCATGAGACCTCCTGGTTCCGTTCCACGGAACAGGAAAGCCTTCTATAGGAGGCCCCTCCGAGTCAAGCGCGGCACCTCGCAGCGCCTGCGCCCGCTCTCACACCAGGCTCGCTAAGTCGACCTTCGGCCCAATGTCCCGCACGGCGAGGCTGGCGAGTTTCTTCGCCCCGATGACTTCACCGAGCTTCTTCAGGATGAACTCCAGAATCGACGCTCGTGCAACTGCGAGACCGAGCTTGTCGCTGATCGAGAACACATGGCCATCAGATCCTGCCGCTCTCGACTCTGCCACGCTTGCGGCCGTATCGATCAGCGACTGCAGAAAGCCCCCAAGAGACGGGATGTCACGCTCCGCCACGGCTCGAGACAGATCCATGTGAATGGCGCTGCTGAAATTCAGGTGGGCCCGCTGGCCATCGTATAGTGCATCTACTAGAATCAGGTCCGCATTCCCCCCGAACTTCCGCAAGCCAACCTTCGCCAGCGTTGAGCGGCAGGAAGCGAACTCCTCCAAATCGAATCGGATACCCTTGTAACGACCCTCGGGGCTAGCCGGCTGCCAACCGAGAAAGTAGAAGTCGATGACCTTCCGTGACTCAAAATCCAGGAGGTTGAACCGCGCAACCAGCTCTTCCGCCGTCGCGTCACCACCATTCGCCTTGTCAACGACCAATAGCATCGCCACGGGAAGAGTGATCCGGCCGCCACCCGCTTCGGCGGACAAGGCCTTGAGGCGATGGAGAAGTCGCTGCTTGAATTCGGCCATCCCGCCCACTGCGTAGGATTGTCTGGAAATCACCATTCGAATACACCCTTTCGCCTTTCATAACACCAGACCCTGTCCTCCGGCCGCGGCGGCCTCGAAAACCAGAGCTTTGGACAGGAACGTCAGGAGCGGCAGATGAGGCAGGTCGATGGTGCCATCCGCCACTTCCAACATACGGAACTGCTCCGTTCGAGCGATCTTATCGAACGTGCTATAGCCCGCCTCGCCGCTCACCAGCTGGAGCAAGTAGACGCCCGGCTTATCCCGATCCAGCAGGCACGCTACATGCTCCGCCCCTCCGAAGTCAAACAAGAAACACTCGGGCTTGTTGTTCAGTCCCACCCCCGCCAGCAGAACGAGGAGATGAGGCAGCGACAGGTTGATCTCCATACAAACCCTGACGCAGTTACCGAGCCCGTCCTTGAACGGTGGTCCGAAGCTTCCCGCCGTGATCGGAACTCCCGCAGGAGATCCCCTGATGTGCCAATGAGTCCAGCTATTGCCGAGGAAGCTTATCGCCGAAAGCCGGACTGGGAGCCCTGCCACAGCGTCCACGAAGGCATCCGCTTCACATTCATGGATAGGACCGCTTTGCTGAAACAAGGAGACCATGGCCGCATCTGGATGAGTTGGATTCACTTCATCCTCTCTCACCCGGTAAACCGTCGGCCGAAAGTAGACCTGCGACTGCGGAGTGGGCACTTGGACGGCCAGGAACAGCGCCATCCTCTCACTGGAATTCTGTTCCAGCGACTCGATCGGATAGCCAAGCTCAACGGCGGCAGATGCCGCCAGATCGACCCAGCCGGGAGCAAACGGAGTCAAACGAAAATCGCCCACTACCACTTCGGGTAGCATATTGATCTCGCTCTTCGCAATCTCCGTCTCGTCATCCCAGGCCCTTCCGCTCTCTGCTTCGGAGGTTGCGCTCCAGGCCCGGGCGAATTGACCCATGATCACCCAGCGTCTTTCAAGGTCGATCGTCGAGCCCAGCGCGACAAAGTCCTGAAGCCGGCTTACCAGCGACCAGAACTCTGTATCCGGAAAACCTCCGAACTGTTCAGCCACGGCAGAGATCGTCCCACGGACATCAGCGAGAATATTTTTCACCTCTTCTGAGCGCCGGAGTCGAGAGACCAGCTCCTTGAACCGCGCATCGGGGCCGCTCACAGCGAGGTGCTCCGTGAGCAGCTCTTCTTTAACTCTGGCCGGGGTCTTGAAGTGTGTAAGAATGTCGCTGCTCAGCGCCCAGGTCGCCATGGCCTCCACCAAGATAACGCTTGCACTGATGGTGGAGATGTCGTTTGTTTCTTCCAAGGGGAATAGCTCGTCGACCAGGTCAAAGGCTTCGCGATACGGAGCTCCGTTCAGGGTTGCGGATGGCAGGGAGCTGATAGCGCGGTCCAACTTCTCTTTGTCGAGAGCCAGGGCGCCCAAACCGATGTAAGTCGCTGCGGCTTCCTGGGTGGTCCACTGAGTTTCTGCGAGGGGGTTGGCGAGCTTCCTCTTGTCCAGATGAGACGCCTGTTGAAGAAGCTTGCAGAAAAGGCCAAACGGAGTCGAGTTGATGAGGCGGTAGTGGGCTTGCTCATGAGCAATTGTCACTTTGGGCCAAGCATTGAACGCTTTCAGGTGGCTATAGACTACGGCATTTCCTCCCCATAGGTTTCGCGACGGGACCTCGCTCGAGCTGAGAGAAAAATAACCGACGGTACGACTCAACTCCTGGCGCAACTCGTCCACTGGGGAGAGCGCCTTCCGGCCCGGGAAGAGATGGCGGAAGACTCGACGGAACATGGCGCTATGACTTTGCGGCGCAGTATCCGCTTCTAGCTCGTTTGGTGGGAGGCTACAGACCGCTGTCGAGCTTGCTTACTTTCTTGTAGCACAGATCCGCCGCGGACGCAACGGCTACTGGAAGTAGCCGCTGACGTCGACGATCAGATGGACCTGCCCATTGCTCCCCGCGATCACGGGGTGCACGGCGAAGAAACGGTCGGGCGTGTCACTGAGCCCCAGGAGGGTGTTGTTGGCCCGTGTCTGGCCGGCGCCGAAGCTCACGGTGCTGGCGGTCGGGATCGGATCAGTCGGCAGGCCTGCCGGGTACGCGGTGACGTGCCCCGCGCCCGAGGGATCGATCACGGTCACGTTGGCCACCAGTGCCCGCGCGGTGTTCGGGATGCCGCATTGATTGGCGGCGGCATAGAAGGCGGTCTGCTGGTTCTGGAGGGCCCCGCCGCCCATGCCGAACCGCGTGTCGACCAGCCGGCACGGCGTCAGCGTATAGAAACTGGTCGCCGGAGGAGGGGTGGAGGCATACAGATAGAGGATGCCGGCCCGGTCGTCGTCGTGGAGCGCCGCTCCGCGGCCGTCGTTGTAGACGTAGGCGCGCATCTGGGCTTGAAACGCGGTGGAGTGCCCGAGGCCGAGAGTGTGCCCAAGCTCGTGGGCCAAGACCTCCTCGGCGCCTTTGCTGGACAGGAAGCACTCGAGTCCGTTGTTGAGGATCACGTCCGCTTCGGCGGCGGGATGAAAGGCCTCTCCCTTGTAGGAGGTCGTGGAGATCAGGTACCAGGGGCCGCCTATGGCAAGGATCCCCCCGCCTCCGCAGCTGTACGGGTCGACCTCGTCCTCCGGGTCGTTGAACAGGACGGTGTTGAGCCCGTCGTCGGCGTTGAAGCCCCCGGAGGAGTCCGTGGTGCCCGCATAGCGGTAATCGATCGCCGAGGCGGGGTCCGCGGTCCAGGCCTGCAGCGCCGTCTGGAGCTCGGCGTAGCCGCCACCCGCGAGGCCCTGCTGTCCGACCTCGTGGGCGTGCCAGGAGACGTGACCTCCACTGTCGAAGGTGAACCAGCGGATCGGCAGGCTGTCCGAGGGAGCCCTCATCTGTGTGAAGGGAGCCGTCGTCAGGCCCAGCTTGTCTCCCGCGTCGTCCACGAAGTAGTCGGCCTGCCGCTTTTCGCCCCGGGCGCGGGCCGCGATCCAGCGGGAGAAGCGCCCGAAGTCGCGCAGCCGCTCGGGTTCTTCGCCCTGCCTGGAGACCCGGCGCGCCTCGGACAGGTCGCGGACCGCGAGCTGCCTGCCTCCGGCGGGGACCGCGTGAAAGGCCCCCAGCATCAGGTGCAGCACCGAGTGGGTGCCGTCCGCGTTGGTCCTCAGGAAGAGGAGGGCCCGTTCTCCGGGCGCGAAGCGCGGCGCGCCCCAGACCTTGAGCGCCATCCCGCCGGCCGCGACGCCGCCCGGTACGCGGAGGGTGATCGTCCCTCCCGGCTGGCCTTTCAAGGCCCGTTCGACTTCCGCGGTGTACTCGGTCGCGGGCCGGCCTTCGCGGGACGAAGGCTCTTCGGCGATCACCCGCACCACCGCCACGGTGGTGGCCTGGTCCACGAGGTCTTCGTCCGCCACGGGCACGTAGCTGGTGGCGTGGGCGGGAGAGGCCAAGGCGACGGCCACGGCGCCCAGAAACGGGATCGCGATACCTGGTAATTTCATGGTTGGAAAAATTATACCTCCCTAGTCCGTCAGCGCCCAGGGCGTGCCGGCGAGCCTCTCCGCGAAATTGAACGACCCCCGGTTGGCGCAGAACGAGTCGACGCAGAACCCCACGGTCTGGTCGAAGTCATAGAACTGCCCGGGAGCGACGGGTTTGATGATGTAGACCTCGCCCCAGCCGTTGTTGCAGTGGACCTGCTCGAGGGGGGAGTTGCAGTCCCGGAGAGGGTAGGCCGTGGCATTGCCGGGCCGGCCTTGCTCGTCGATGTCGATGAGGATCTCCAGCGCGAGGCGGAACTGCTCATACCAGGGGTAGACATCGACGCGGTAGGAGGTCCGTACGCCGCCGGCGATCGGTTCCGCCGTCCGGCCGCGGTAGATGACCATCTTATGACTCTGGAGATAGAAGTTGGGATGCACGGGGTGGGTCTGGACGCGCAGGATCCTCTGCAGCAGGGAGAAGACCCTGAGGTCGGCGGCGGTGTGCCTGGCATGGCAGGGGCGGAGAGCCTCGGCGAGTTGGGGCAGGCGCTTGAAATCGACCGCCGCCCCCTCCGGCGGCTCGATGTTGTCCACGTCCAGAAGCGCGTTCCAGTCGCCGGCTACGGCAGCTTCGAAGGGCCCATGGACAAACGCCATGCTGAATACGTAGTCGGGGTCCACGAGGACGGTCTCCGCCGTGCGCGCCAGCCGGACGTTCTGGGGCCGGTTCGGAGCGGTCTGTCCGAGGGTGAACCAGAGGAGCTCCTCAGGGGTGCTGGCGAGGGTGCCGATCGCGAAGGTGAACTGGTCGAGGTAGGCGACGCCCTGGATCCCGCCGGCAGGTCCTGCCGGACTGAGGGTCAGTCGCGCCTCCCTGGACTCCGGGAAGCTCAGATCGCGCGGCCACGCCCACGACTGGAGGGTCGCCGCGTACATCCGCTTGGCTTCGCAGCGGCTCTCTCCAGCGGTGAGCGGCTGGGTCACCTGGCCCTGGACGGGCTGTACGGCCGCCATCCAGCAGAAGGACAACAAGAGGAGCAAGGGTCTCGGGTCCGCGAGCTTCATGGGGCGCTCTCCGAATATGTTGTTACGCCATTGTACTCCGATGGTAGCATCAGGACCATCACCGTGCCACGGCTCCGCTTCCATCGGCTGACTTTCACTCTCGCCGGGATCTACAACCTCGGCTGGGGGCTGTATTCGGCCGTGGACCCGCAGTGGCTCTTCCGTTTCGCGGGGATGCCGCTCCTGAATCACCCGGAGATCTTCGCCTGCCTCGGGATGGTGATCGGGCTCTACGGCGTGCTGTACCTCGAGGTGGCACGCCGCCCGGAGCACGGCTTCCTGCTGGCGGCGATCGGCATGGTCGGCAAGCTGCTGGGTCCCGTCGGGGCGCTGGTGCTGGTGCTGAAGAACGAGTG
>JBKKAU010000606.1:0-3757 GCA_046714475.1 Thermoanaerobaculia bacterium | reverse complement strand
GGGACGACGCACGAGCTGCCGGCGCAGCGGTTCGCGCGGGCAGAAGCCGCGGCGCTGATCGCCGTGGATGCCCGGCTGCCGCCGCCGCAGGAGCGAACGGAGAGCCGGATCGTGCCGCGCGATGGTTTGGTGGCAGTGGAGGCCAACCGCTATCCGGTGCCGTTGAGCTGGGCGGGCCACACGGTGCGGGTGCATCTGCTGGCCGAGGAGATCGTCCTCGGGCGTGAGGGCGAGGAGATGGTGCGCCACGGCCGGCTTTTGGGCAAACACCAAGTGGCCCGGTGGAACGGCCCGCCGCGCGGCTTGCCGGCGGCGAGAGCGGCAGCGGCGGGACCACCACGGTTCGACCCGCTCTACTTGGCCCGGGCGGGAGAGGTCGAGAGGCGACCGCTGGAGTGGTATGAGGAGGTGGCGCCGTGAGCGGCTTTGCCATCGAACAGATCCAGGAGCAGATGCGGCAGCTCAAGCTGGTGCGCACGGCCGAGCAACTGCCACTGCTGCTGCAGGACGCCAGCAAAGGCGAGGTCGCCTACAGCGAGTTTCTCGCCGAGCTCTTCGGCCGCGAGCTGGCGGCCAAGCAGGAGCGGCACACGGCGATGAAGACGACGATGGCTCGCTTCCCCTTCCAGAAGAGCCTGGAGAGCTTCGACTTCAAGTTTCAGCCCTCCATCGAGCCGAAGATCGTCCGCGAGCTGGCGACCGGCCGTTTTCTCGCCGATGCGGACAACGTGCTCCTTCTCGGACCTCCGGGTGTGGGCAAAACGCACTTGGCAGTGGCGCTCGGCCTGCGGGCCTGCGCTCTGGGCTATCGCACGGCCTTTGTCACGGCGGCCGGGCTGATCGCCAGCCTGACGCGGGCGCACAACGAGAACCGTCTGGAGGAGAAGCTCAAGCTGCTGGTCCAGCCGAAGCTGCTGATCATCGATGAGATCGGCTACCTGCCGCTGGAGCGGCTGGGGGCAAACCTGTTTTTCCAGCTCGTCTCGCGCCGCTACGAGCGCGGATCGATCCTGATCACCTCCAACCAGAGTTTGGCCGGCTGGGGCCAGGTCTTCGGCGACCAGGTGATCGCCACGGCGATTCTGGACCGGCTGCTGCACCACTCGACGATCATCAACATCAAGGGCGAGAGCTATCGGCTCAAAGAGAAGCGCAAGGCGGGGCTGCTGACGCGCAGCGAGCCGTACACGGCGTCGGAGGGCGCGGCGCCGCCCGAACAGCCCCCCGCCTGAAGAGCAACGAATGGCCTATGGATCCTGCCGGAGCTGTGGAAAACGCCAGAAGCGGCGTTTCCCACAGCTCCTTGGACGGCGCCAACAGCGGCGCCGCCCACAGGTCCCACAGGCCCGGCGACGAGGTCAAGCAGGAGAACTAAGCCAACCCGAGGAGGGGGGGAATTTTAGGTGATCGAGAGGGGGGAAAATTGGGTGATCGTTGACACCGGTTCGATGAGCGGGGACGGGAAACGGAGCCACGGCCGAGACTGAGGCACCGGCATCATGGCGAAAGCCGCCGGCAACAGCGACTCCCTCGGCCTACGGGACACCGCGCCCGTCCTCGACTCTACCCCTTTTCCGGCCCTGCTGGAGCGATCTCCAGCCCGAGACGTGGCGCGGGCGGGTCGCCGCTCTGGTCGCCGAGATCGAGGCCGAAGCCGAGGCGCGGAGGACGGCGACCGGGGTGACGCCACCTGGACCGGCGGCGATCCAAGGCCAGCGTCCCCACGACAAGCCGAACCGGAGCAAGAAGTCGGCCGCGCCGATGTTCCACGCGGCGAGCAAGAAGGCGCGACTGGATCTTTACCAAGCCTACGCCTGGTTCGCCAACGTCTTCCGCGAGGCCTCGGAGAAGCTGCGCAAGGGAGATCGGGCCGCCATCTTCCCACCGTGGAGCTTCCCGCCGGCCCTGCCGTTCGTCCGCGGATAGCTGGACCGGACCGAGTTGAGTTGGTCGTTAGAGTCCGGATGCACGCCGGACAAGGGGGAGGTGTGTCTACGGCTTCCGCAATGAGGAGAGACGGCCTCCTCCGGAAGCCTCGGAGAGGGTCTTGATCATGAAGTCGAGGGGGTTCTCGGGAGCGGGACTGCCTTGGAAGACCCTGGAAGGGACTCGGAACGACCCCGCTGAGGCCGAAACGCTGGGTCAGAGGTATTTAAGCCCGTTCTTTCGGGTGGCACCCTTTAGGCACCCTTTAGGGCTCTCTCCAAGATTCGTTGCGACAACTTGCCATGCATGGTAGGTTGCTGCCGTGAAATTCGAGCAGCTCATCGAGATCGTCGGGGAGGAGCCGGTTTTCGAGACGGGGCTCCTGCTGGCCGGTGATGTCGATCCTGCCGACGTGCAGCGGCAGCTCTCGCGTTGGATCAAGGCCGGGAGACTCTACCAACTCCGGCGGGGCCTCTATGCGCTGGCTCCTCCTTACCAGAAGGTCAGGCCTCATCCGTTCCTGGTCGCCAACCGCCTGGTCCAGGGCTCGTATGTGAGCCTGCAGTCGGCGCTTGCGCACTATGGGCTGATCCCCGAATACGTCCCGGTGACGACCAGCGTGACGGCGGGACGCCCAGGACGCTGGCAGACTCCGTTGGGGAGCTATGAGTTCCGGCACGTGCAGACGGACTTTCTGCGCGGATTCCACCGGATGCAACTCGGAGGCGGGCAGAAGGCCTTTGTTGCGACACCGGAGAAAGCCCTGCTGGACCTCGTCTACCTCGAGCCCTCGGGTGACTCCCCCGAATACCTGAGTGAGCTTCGGCTGCAGCGCCTCGAAACCTTGAGCCTCGACGAGCTTCGCCGCCAGGCGGAGGCGTCAGGCAAGCCCAAACTGAAGCGGGCCGCCGAGCTCGTCTCCGAACTGGCCGAGACGGAAGCCTTGGAGTACGACACCCTGTGAAAGAGTACCTGGCGGAGCGCATCCGCGGCATGGCGAGCCCCGCTGCCCGGAATCTCGTACGGGAGTACCTCCAGGCCAGGATCCTCGGCAGCCTTCAACGCTCGGGAGCGATGGTGCCGCTCGCCTTTCAAGGCGGCACGGCTCTGCGTTTCCTCTATTCGATCCGCCGTTACTCCGAGGACCTCGACTTCGCTCTCGAACGTCCCGATCGCGGCTACGATTTCCGGGGTTACCTGGATGCCATCCGAGGAGAGCTTGTGAAAGAGGGCTATCCTCCAGCACCACGATCCTTCCTCACTCTTCGCAGGCAAGCTGCACGCGATCCTCCAGCGGCCGTATCCCAAGGGGCGCGACCTCTACGACCTGATCTGGTACCTGAGCGACCGCCAATGGCCTTCTCCCAACCTGGAGTTGCTCAACAACGCGCTCCGGCAGACCGGTTGGCCGGGTGCTGAGATCACGCCTCAGAGCTGGCGCGGAGTCCTTGCAACGCGGGTGAAGGGGCTCGACTGGGATCGGATCATCGGTGACGTGCGACCGTTCCTCGAAGATCCGGCGGAGGTGGATCTGCTGAGCGAGGAGAACCTCCTGCGGCTGCTTCGCTGAGGCAGGGCTCTCCTACCTGTACGCCTCGTGACTTTCGGGCGGTTCTCAGGAGGTCGCCGCCTTGGATGAGCCCGGGAGGAGGCCGAAAGGAGCCCAAACGGGGTCCGGATCGCGAGTCCGAGTATTTAAGGCTTAACCCGGTTGTTGCAAAAAAATTTAGTCTTCTGGAGTTCAGGCGGCTTCCTCAAGAGCACATCTGTAATGCAATAAATCATGCCGAACAGCCTTGTTGGCGTTCAGCGTCAGTGTGAGTCGCCCTTG
>JBKKAU010000605.1:0-21401 GCA_046714475.1 Thermoanaerobaculia bacterium | reverse complement strand
CCGCACCTTCTCTTGCAATGACCGCGGTCGCGTCCGGCCGCTGCCCGGCCTGGGACTGGAACAGGCCGGGCAGCGACAGATCGCGGCCGTACTCCCGCCCGGTCGCGTTCCACTCCTCCAGGACCTGGTGCCGTTGCGCCTCGCTCAGCAGCGTCACCTCCGAGATCCGCTGCTCCGGCCGGTCGGCGATCGCCGTGAGCAGGGCTGCGAAATGCTCGACCAGCCGCAGGACCGTCGCGCTCTCGAACAGGTCCGTCGCGTACTCCAGCGTGCCGGCCATACCGTCCGGCTGCTCCCAGAGCTCCCAGGTGAGGTCGAACTTCGCCGTATCGTTCTCGATCTCGAACGGAGCCATCCGCAGCCCGGCCGGAGAGGCGGCCTGGAAGGGCACGTTCTGTAGCGCCAGCATCACCTGAAACAGCGCCGGCCGGCTCATGTCGCGTTCCGGCTGCAGCTCCTCGACCAGACGCTCGAAAGGTATGCCGGGGTGGGCAAAGGCCTCCAGGGAGACCTGACGCACCCGGTCCAGCAGCGCCGTCAGGGACGGATCGCCGGACAGGTCGGTCCGCAGCACCAGGGTGTTGATGAAGAGGCCGATCAGCTCTTCCGTCTGGAGCCGGTCGCGGCCCGCGACGGGCGTGCCGACGCTGACGTCCGTCTGTCCCGCGTAGCGGCCGAGCAACGCCTGGAGGCCCGCCGTCAGCGTCATGAACAGCGTCGCGCCGCGGCGGCGCGAGAGAGCCTGGAGGCGGTCCGCGAGGCCCTTCGGGAAGTGGACGGCGCGCCGCGACCCGCGGAAGCTCTGGACCGCGGGGCGCGGATGGTCCGCCGGCAGCTCCAGCGCGGCGGCTCCGGCGAGCGCGCCGCGCCAGTGCGCCAGCTCCGCCTCCAGGACCTCGCTGATCATCCACGCCCGCTGCCAGTACGCATAGTCGGCATACTGGAGCGGCAGCTCCGGCAGCGGCGACGGCTGCCGCCGGGAGAACGCTTCGTACAGCGCTCCCAGCTCCCGCATCATCCCTCCCAGCGACCAGCCGTCGCTGCCGATGTGGTGCACGGTCATCAGCAGCACGTGCTCGTCGCCGCCGAGGGCCAGCAGCGCGTTGCGCAGCGGCGGGCCCGCCGCCAGGTCGAACGGGCGGTGCCACTCGCTCCTTGCCAGGGCCCGGACCTCGGCGCGGCGCTCCGCCTCGCCCAGACCCGAGAGGTCCACCACCCCGGGCCACACCGGCCGCGGCGGATCGATCACCTGCACCGGGTCTCCCGTGGAGCCCGCGACGAACCGGGTCCGCAGGGTCTCGTGCCGGCGCACCACCTCGGTGAGGCCGCGGGCGAGGACGCCGCGAGCGAGGACGCCCTGCAGGCGGAGCGCCCCCGGGATGTTGTAGGCCGCGTTGCCGGGCACCAGCCGGTCGATCAGCCAGAGCCGCTGCTGGGCGAAGGACAGCGGCAGCTCCCAATCCCTGGGCACCGGCTCGAGCGGCGGCTGCCAGACCGTCGCCGCAGCCCCCCGCCCCGCCGCCACCTCTGCCGCGAGGTCGGCCACGGACGGCCGCTCGAACAGGCTGCGCAGCGGCAACTCCACTCCCAACGCGCCCTGCACCCTGGAGACGACCCGGGTGGCCAGCAGCGAGTGCCCGCCCAGCTCAAAGAACGAATCCCTGCGCCCGACCCGTTCGATCTGGAGCACCTCGGCGAAGACCTGCGCCAGCAGCCCCTCGACCGGCCCGCGCGGAGCCTCGTAGCCGCTCGCGGCCTGGCTCCGCTCCGGCGCCGGCAGGGCCCGGCGGTCCACCTTGCCGTTGGCCGTGACCGGGAGAGCATCGAGGAAGACGAACGCCGGCGGCACCATGTACTCCGGTAGCCGTTCACGGACCAGATCCTGCAGCTCCCCGGCGGAAGCCGTCCCCACCACATAGGTCACCAGGCGCCTGTCCCCGGGAAGGTCCTCCCGGGCCATCACCAGCGCCTCCCGCACCCCCGGATGGCGCGACAGCACCGACTCGATCTCCCCCAGCTCGATGCGGAAGCCGCGGATCTTGACTTGCGCGTCCAGACGGCCCAGGAATTCGAGGTTGCCGTCCCCCAGGAACCGCGCGCGGTCGCCCGTCCGGTACATCACCGCCCCCGCCTTCCGCGCCCACGGATCGGGGAGGTATTGGTTCGCCGTCAGCACCGGTTCCCGCGCGTAGCCGCTCGACAGGCATTCGCCGCCGATGTAGAGGTCGCCCGCCACCCCCACCGGGGAGGGCCCGAAGTGGCCGTCCAGCACATAGTAGCGGGCGTTCTGGATCGGCCGGCCGTAGGGGACGCTCCGCCATGCCGGATCGATCGCGCCTACGGGGAAGGAGTTGGACCAGACCGTCGCCTCGGTGGCGCCGCCCAGGGCGACCACCCGCGCCCGCGGGAAGCTCGCCCGCACCTCGTCGGGCAGCGTCAATGGCACCCAGTCGCCGCTGAGGAAGACCAGCCGCAGGCTCTCGCTCCGCTCCAGGAACGGCACCAGTTGCTGGAGGGCGGCGGGCGCCGAGTCCCAGTAGGTGACCGGCTCGGCCGCCAGCACCCGCGCCAGCGCCTGCGGGTCCGCGAGCTCCTCCTCCGACGCGATCCGGATGCTGCCGCCGGCGGCCAACAGGCCGAAGACGTCGTAGACCGACAGGTCGAACGTCGGGGACGTGACGAGCAGCACCCGGTCGTCCGGGCCCACTTCAAAGACCCGGTTGACCCAGTCGATCAGATTGACCACCGGCCGGTGCCGTACCAGGACACCTTTGGGCGTACCGGTCGAGCCCGAGGTGAAGACCGCGTAGGCGAGGTCGTCCGCGGTCGCGAAAACGCTCTCCTCCATCTCCGAGACCTCGGGCGCCATCTCGGCCCAGTCGAGACAGATCCGGTGCTGGAGCGCCGGCAGCAGGGGCAGATGCCGCGTCCCGGTGACCGCCGCCCGCACCTCCATGGCCTCCAGGATCCAGGCGATCCGCGCCTCGGGGAAGCGCAGGTCGAGGGGGAGATAGGCCGCGCCGCTCTGGACGATGCCCAGGAGCGCCGGCACCATCTCGACCGTGCGGTCCAGAAGCACCGCGACAAACTCTCCCGGGCCGATGCCGGCCGAGCGCAGCCGGCCGGCCAGCCGGCCAGCCCTCTCCTGGACTTGGCGGTAGCTCAGGTGGTGCTCGCCCGCACTTTCTCTTGCAATGACCGCCGTGGCGTCCGGCCGCTGTCCGGCTTGCTTCCAAAACAGGTCCGGCAGCGACAGCTCGCGGTCGTACTCCCGCGCCGTCGCGTTCCACTCCTCCAGGACCTGATGCCGCTCGGCGTCGTCCAGCAGCGGCAGGTCCGAGACCCTGCCCGAGGGGTAGGCCGAGACCGCGGCGAGCAGGGCCTCCAAGTGACCCAGCAGGCGCCGCATCGTCGCCGCGTCGAACAGGTCGGTGTTGAACTCCAGCTCGCTGTTGAGGCCGGAGCCGTCCTCCACCACTTCGAGCATCAGGTCGAACTTGGCGGTGCGGTTCTCGACCTCGAACGACCGGAAGCGCAGACCGGCCGGCGCGATCTCCCGCAGCGGCAGGTTCTGCAGCGCCAGCACCGCCTGGAACAGCGGCGTCCGGCTCAGGTCCCGCTCCGGCTGCAGCTCCTCCACCAGCCGTTCGAAAGGCACGTCCTGGTGCGCGTACGCCTCCAGCGCCACCTTCCGCACCCGCGCCAGCAGCCCGGTGAAGGCGGGCTCGCCCGACAGGTCCGTGCGCAGCACCAGCGCGTTGACGAAGAACCCGATCAGGTCCTCCGTCTGCAGCTGATCGCGGCCGGCGATCGGTGTCCCGAGGCTGATGTCGAGCTGCCCGCTGTAGCGCGAAAGCAGCGCCTGGAACGCCGCCGTGAGCGTCATGAACAGCGTCGCGCCCTGCCGGCGTGACAGCGCCTGGAGCCTGCCCAGCTTCTCGCCCGGGAGGCGCATCCGCAGACGCCGGCCGTGGAAGGTCTGCAGCGCCGGCCGCGGCCGGTCGGTGGGCAGCTCCAGCACGCTCGCGCCGCGGAGCTGGCCGGCCCAGTAGGCGAGCTCCGCCTCCAGCACCTCGCCGGCGAGCCATCGCCGCTGCCACTGCGCGTAGTCCGCGTACTGGACCGGCAGCTCCGGCAGCGGCGAGGGCCGCCCTTCCGAGAAAGCTGCATAGAGCGCCCCCAGGTCGCGGATCAGGAACCCCATCGACCAGCCGTCGCTGACGGCGTGGTGCAGGGTCAGGAGCAGCACGTGGTCCTCCGGCGCCAGGCGGAGCAGCGCGCCGCGCAGCAGCGGTCCCCAGGTCAGGTCGAACGGGCGGTGCCACTCCCGCCGCGCCAGGCCGCGCGCTTCGGCGAGCCGCGCGGCTTCGCCCGGGCCCGCGAGGTCGATCAGCGGCAGCCCGAAAGGACGCGGCGGATCGATCACCTGCACCGGCCCGTCCTCGCCCGCCGCGAAGCGGGTGCGCAGTGTCTCGTGCCGGCGCACGACTTCGCCGATCCCGGCGGCGAGGGCATTGCGGTCAAGCCGGCCTTCAAGGCGGATCGCCGCCGGCAGGTTGTAGGCCGCGCTGCCGGGCACCAGCTGGTCGATCAGCCAGAGCCGTTGCTGCGCGAACGACAGCGGCAGCTCGCCGCCGCGCGGCACCGGCTCGATCGCCGGCCGCCGCGGCGCCGTGCCGGGCTGCAGGCGGGCCGCGACCTCGGCCGCGAACGCCGCCACGGTCGGATGCTCGAACAGGCTGCGCAGCGGCACGTCCACCCCCAGGACGTGGCGGGTCTTCGACACCACCCGCGTCGCCAGCAACGAATGGCCGCCGAGGTCGAAGAACGCGTCACCGCGGCCGACGCGCTCGACCTGCAGCACCTCGGCGAAGATCTCCGCCAGCAGCTCTTCGACCGGGCCGCGCGGCGCCTCCTGGCCTGCCTGGCCGGCCAAGCCTTCGGGCGCCGGCAGCGCCTTGCGGTCCACCTTGCCGTTCGCGTTGAGCGGCAGGGAGTCCAGGAACACGAAAGCCGGCGGCACCATGTACTCCGGCAGGCGCTCGGCGAGGAAGGCGCGCAGCTCGTGCGCCTCGGGACGCGGCCCCGGCCGCGGCACCACGTAGGCGGCGAGACGGGTGTTCCCGGGCGTGTCCTGCCGCGCCACCGCCACGGCCTGCGCCACGGCCGGATGCTCCGCCAGACGCGCCTCGATCTCTCCCAGCTCGATCCGGAACCCCCGCACCTTCACTTGGTGGTCGAGGCGGCCGAGGAACTGCAGCGTGCCGTCCGGCAGATGGCGGGCCAGGTCGCCGGTCCTGTAGAGACGGCCGCCCGGCTCCGGGCTCCAAGGGTCGGGGACGAAGACCTGCGCCGTACGCGCCGGGTCGTGGAGATAGCCGCGTCCGACGCCTTCGCCGCCGACGCACAGCTCGCCGGCGACGCCGTACGGCCGCGGCGTCCAGCCGCGGTCCAGCAGGTAGAGGCGGAAGTTGGCCACCGGCCGGCCGATGGGCATGTAGGCGACCCCGGATGCCGGAGGCCGGCGGATGACGTGATGGGTGACGTCGTCCGAGCACTCGGTGGGTCCGTAGGCGTTGAGCAGCGGCAGCTCCGGCCAGACCTCCAGGGACCTCTGGCAGAGGTCGGGCGGCAGCGCCTCGCCGGTGACGATCGACCAGTCCAGCGACGAGAGGTCGGGACGTTGTGCCGCGGCGCGGTCGAGCATGTCGCGCAGCATCGAGGGGACGGTCTCGAGCACGGTGATCCGCTCGCGCGCCACCAGCTCGAGCAACCGCTCAGGGTCGTGAGCCGTCTCCTCGTCGGCGATGTGGACGCGGCCGCCGGTCACGAGAGCGGCCAGGAACTGCCACACCGAGATGTCGAAGCATTGCGAGGCGGTCTCGGCGACGACGCTGGCGCCGGTGAGGCCGAGGTCGAAGACCTTGGCGTACAGGTGGTTGAGCATCCCCCGGTGCTCGACCATGGCGCCCTTGGGCACCCCCGTGGAGCCGGAGGTGTAGATCACGTAGGCGAGGTCGGACGGCGTACAGCGCGGCGGCAGGTCGGCCTCCTCCTCGCCCCCCGCGAGCAGCAGGTCGAGGGCGTGGACCGGCGGCGGTCCGGCCAGGGTCTGCGCCAGCCCGGCGGCGAGCGGGCGCGCGGCGAGGACCAGCGCCGCGCCGCTTCGCACCAGGATCTGCCGCTGGCGCTCCGCGGGATGCCCGGGATCGAGCGGCAGGTAGGCCGCGCCGGCTTTGAAGACCGCCAGGATCGCCGACAGCAGGTCGAGGTCGCGCCGACCGAGCAGGGCCACGACGACGTCCGGCCCCACTCCCCGGTCGACCAGCCGGCGGGCCAGGCGGTTGGCGCGCGCGTTGAGCCCGGCGTACGTCAGATGACGATCCGCGAAGACCGCCGCCACCGCGTCCGGCGTGCGGCGCGTCCGCGCCTCGAAGAGCTGGGGCAGACAGCTCCGCGTGGGGTAGGCGGCGCGCCGGTCGTTCCACTCGACCAGGACCTGGTGGCGCTCGGCGGGATGGAGGTACGGCAGGTCTTCGAGACGGCGGTGGTCCCGCGGCAGCTCCTCCAGCAGCAGCTCCAGATGGCGCAGCATCCGCTCCATCAGGGCGCCGTCGAAGCGGCGCGAGTCGTAGGTGACCAGCAGCTTCAAGACGGAGCGGGGCACGGCCACCACGGTGATCGGGTAGTTGGTCTGCTCGACCACGTCGATCTCGTCCGCCACGACCGGGCTGCCGGACTGCTCCTGGAGGGAGGCGTCCAGGGGGTAGTTCTCGAACGCCACGATGCTCTCGAACAGCGGCATCCCGCCGGGGATCTCGCTCCAGCCGTGGACCAGGACCAGCGGCGTGTACTCGTACCGGCGCAGCTCGACCTGGCGCGCCTGCAGATCCTGGAGCCAGGGGACCAGCGGCCGACGGGGAGAGACCTCCACCCGCGCCGGCAGCGTATTGACGAACAGGCCCACCATGGCGTCGACGCCGGCGACCGGCACCTCGCGGCCCGAGGTCACGGTCCCGAAGAGGACCTCCGTCTCGCCGCTGTAGCGGCCCAGGAGCAGGGCCCAGGCGCCGTGGACCAGCGAGCTCAGCGTGACTCGCGAGCGCCGGGAGAGGTCGCGCAACGCCGCGGTCGCCTCCAACGAAAGCCGCAGCTGCCGGGCCGCCAGGCCGCGCCAGTCGAGCCCGGCGGACGACGTCTCCCCTTCCAGCAGGGTCGGGGTGCGGATGCCGGCGAGGCTCCGCCGCCAGAACTCCTCCGTGGCGCCGAGGTCCTGGCGCGACAGCCAGGCGATGTACTCGCGGTACGGCACGACGGGAGCGAGGCCGGCCGGCTCGCCGGCGCGCGCCGCGGCATAGAACGCGAACAGCTCCTTGAAGAGGATCGGCAGCGACCAGCCGTCGAGCAGCACGTGATGGAAGCTCAACACGAAGCGCCAGCCCGCCGCGCCGAGGTCGACCAGCGCCAGGCGCAGCAGCGGCGGGGCCGCGAGGTCGAAGTCCCGCCGCCGGTCCTCCTCAAGGTAGCTCCGCAGCCGCTCCTGCCGCTCGGCCTCGGCGAGGCCGCTCCAGTCGCGGCGCTCCCAGACGGGCGAGATCCGCGCCTGGACCACCTGGAGCGGCTCTTCCAGGTCGTCCCAGAAGAAAGTGGTGCGCAGCACGGCATGGCGCGCGAACAGCTCCTCCCAGGCGTGCTCGAAGGCAGCGGCGTCCAGCTCGCGGAGATGCAGGCTCATCTGTTGGACGTAGACGCCGGAGGCGGGCGCGTCGAGGCTGTGGAAGACCATCCCCTGCTGCACCGGGGCGGCCGGATAGACGTCCTCGACCGGCCCCGGCGCCGCGGCGAGCAGGCGGTCGAGGGCGGCGGGCTCGAGCCGCGCCAGGGGGAAGTCCGAGGGGGTGAAGCCTCCCGCGCCGGGCGACAGGCAGTGGTCGATCAGGCCGCGCAAGGCGGCGAGGAAGCGTTCGGCCAGGCGCTCGACGGTCGCCCGCCGGTGCCGGCCCCGGCCGTAGCTCCAGTAGGTCCGCAGTTGGCCGCCGCTGACGCCGCAGCCGATCTCGATCGGGTGCCGGCGGGACTGGCCGGGGTCCCGCAACCGCCCCGCCGACTCGCCGGCGGGGCGCAGCAGACGCCCTTCGGCGACCACCTGGTCGAGCTGCCCGAAGTAGTTGAAGACCACCTCGGCGCGGGGCAGAGAGGCGAGATCCCGCACCGTCTCCTCGTCGCCGAGGTAGCGCAGCAGCCCATAACCGACGCCCCGCTCCGGCACCGCGCGCAGCTGCTCCTTGATCGCCTTGAGCGTCTCGCCGGGGCCGGCGGCGCCTTCGAGCTCGAGCGGCACCGGGTAGAGAGAGGTGAACCAGCCGACGGTCCGCGACAGGTCCACGCCTTCCAGGAGGTCCTCCCGGCCGTGCCCTTCCAGGTCGACCAGCAGCCGGCGGCTGCCGGTCCAGGCGGCCAGGGCCTGGGCCAGGGCGGCAATCAGCACCTCGTCGATGCGGGTGCGGTAGGCGCGGGGGACCGCCTGCAGCAGCGCGCGCGTCTCCTCGGCAGGCATAACGGCCACCACGGTACCGGACGACGCCACGTCGTCGGTCCCGCCGTCGCCATCCACGGGCAGCACGGCCCTCGGCCCCTGGAGCCTGCCGGCCCACCAGTCCCGCTGCCGCCGCACCTCCGCCGAGGGCGCGCGGGCGGCGAGGCGCTCGGCCCAGGCCTTGAACGACGTCGTCCTGGGCGGCAGCGCCGGCTCGAGGCCGCGGGCGAGCTGCAGATAGACGGTCTCCAGGTCCTCGAGCAGGATCCGCCAGGAGACGCCGTCGACGACCAGGTGGTGGAGGATCAGCAGCAGCCGGTCCGCCTGGCCGGCGCCATGGCGCAGCAGCGCCGCCCGCAGCAGCGGTCCGGCGCTCAGGTCCAGGCTCGCCTGCAGCCGGTCCGCGCTCCGCTGCAGGGCCTCGGCGCGCCGGTCCGGCGGCAGCACCGCGAGGTCGACCTCGATCGCGGAGACCGGGGCGGCGGAGCCGGCCGCTTCGTTGACCTGGAGCCAGGCGCCTCCAGGAATGGGAGGCGGCTCGAAACGCATGCGCAACGCGTCGTGCTGCCGGACCAGGAACCCCAGGGTCCGCGACAAAAGGCCGGCTTCGAGAGGCCGCGCCGTCTCGAACAGGACGGCCTGGTTGAAGTGCCCTGGACGGGGCAGTTCCTGCTCGAAGAACCAGAGCTGGACGGGGGTGAGCGGCACCGGGCCGGCCACCGCCTCGTCCCCGGCCGGCGCGGCGGCTGCGGTCTCCGCCACCGCCGCCAGGCGGGCGATCGTCAGGTGCTCGAAGATCTGCCGCGGGCTGAGGCGCAGCCCTTCCCGCGCCGCCCGCGCGATCACCTGGATGCTCAGGATGGAGTCGCCGCCCAGCTCGAAGAAGCTGTCGTGGACGCCGACGCGCTCGATCCCGAGGAGGTCGCTCCAGATCCGCGCCAGGACCGCCTCCCGGGGGTCGCGGGGAGCGACGAAGCCTTGGCTGGAGGCCCACTCGGGCGCGGGCAGGGCCTTGCGGTCCACCTTGCCATTGGCGGTCAACGGCAGGGCATCGAGGAAGACGAAGGCGGCCGGGACCATGTACTCCGGCAGCCGGCCGGCGAGCAGCTCCCGCAGCTCGGCGGCCGGGGGATGCGGCGCCGCCGCGGCGACCACGTAGGCGACCAGGCGCCGGTCTCCGGGCCGGTCCTCGCGCACCAGGACCAGCGCCCGGCTCACCGCCGGGTGGAGCGCCAGCGCGGCCTCGATCTCGCCCAGCTCGATGCGGAAACCGCGGACCTTGACCTGGTCGTCGAGACGGCCCAGGAACTCCAGGTTGCCGTCGGCCAGAAAGCGAGCCCGGTCGCCGGTGCGGTACATGAGGCTGCCGGGCGTCTCCGCTGTGGGATCGGGCATGAACTGGTCCGCGGTCAGCCCAGGCTCGCCGGCGTAGCCCGACGACAGGCACCGGCCGCCGATGTAGAGGTCGCCCGGGACGCCGATGGGACAGGGACGCAGCGACCGGTCGAGGACGTAGTAGCGCGCGTTCTGGATCGGCCGGCCGTACGGGATGCTCCGCCAGCCGGGCGCGACGGCACCGACCGGGTAGAAGTTGGACCAGACGGTCGCCTCCGTCGCGCCGCCGAGGGCGATCACCCGCGCGGCGGGGAAACTCTCCCGCACCTGGCCAGGCAGGGCGAGCGGCACCCAGTCGCCGCTGAGGAAGACGAGGCGCAGCGCACGCCCGCCGGTGTCTGCCGCGCCTGCCGGGGGCAGGAACGGCACCAGCCGCTGCAGGGCCGCGGGCGCGGAATCCCAGAAGGTGAGCGGCTCCCACGCCAGGACGCCGGCCAGCCGTCCGGCATCCTCCAGCTCCTCCGCCGACGCCACCCGCACGCTGCCGCCCGCGGCGAGCAGGCCGAAGACGTCGTAGACCGACAGGTCGAAGCTGAGCGAGGTGACGAACAGCAGCCGGTCCGCGGCGCCGACGTCGAAGGTGCGGTTGACCCAGTCGATCAAGTTGACGACCGGGCGGTGGCGGACCAGCACCCCCTTGGGGGCACCGGTCGAGCCCGAGGTGAAGATGACGTAGGCCAGGTCGTCGAGGCCACCGTCCTCCGGCAGGCCTCCCAGGGCTTCAGGACTCTCCGCGCCGTCCGGACCGATCAGATGGCGCAGCCCGGGCAGCGACGGCAGCAGGGGGACGACCTGCGGCAGCCGCGCGGCGGAGACGAGCGCGACCGGCACCCGCATGGCTTCCAGGATCCACCGCACCCGGGCCTCGGGGTAGCCGGCGTCGATCGGCACATAGGCGGCGCCGGAGCGCAGCACGCCGAGCAGCGCGACGACCATCTCCGCCGAGCGGTCGAGCAGCAGGCCCACCCAGCCGCCCGGTCCCAGGCCGAGGCTCCGCAGACGCCGGGCGAGCCGGCCCGAACGGACTTCCAGCTCGCCGTAGGTCAGGACCTGGTCGCCGAACAATACGGCGGCCGCGTCCGGCCGCCGCCGCGCCTGCCGTTCGAACAGGTTGTGGATCCGCACCGCGGGAGCGGCGGGCGCCGCGGTGTCGTTCCACTCGGAGACCACCTGCGCCTGCTCCGCCTTGCCGAGCAGGGGCAGGTCCGACAGTCGCCGCCCGGGGCCGGCTGCCATGCCGGCGAGCAGCGTCGCCAGGTGCCCACCCATCCGCAGGACCGTGGCGCGGTCGAAGAGGTCGACGTCGTACTCGAGCGCGCCGCCGAGCCCGCCCTCCGCCTCGGCCAGGGTAAAGACCAGGTCGAACAGCGCCGCCGCCTGTCCGGCCTCGAACAGGCCCAGGCGGAGTCCCGGCAGCTCCGGCATCCGCATCGGCGTGTTGAGGAAGTTGAAGACCGCCTGGAAGAGCGGCGAATGGCTGAGGTTGCGCTCGGGCTGCAGCTCCTCGACCAGCTTCTCGAAGGGCAGGCCCTGGTGCTCGTAGGCAAGGTTCACTTCGGCGCCTGCCCGGAGCAGCAGGCCGGCCAGCGGCGGATCGTCCACGAGATCCGCCCTGAGGACCAGGGTGTTGACGAAGGAGCCGATCAGGGCCTCGATCTCCCGGCGGTCGCGCCCGGCGATCGGGACCCCCACCACGACGTCCGGCTGTCCGGAGTAGCGAGAGAGGAGGATCTGGTAGGCGGTCAGGAGGACCACGAAGAGGGTGGTGCCCTGCCGCTGGCTGAGGGCCTTGAGATCCGCCGTGAGAGCGGTGGGAAGCCGCAGCGGGATGCGGCTCCCCTGGAAGCGCCGGGCCGCCGGACGGGGCCGGTCGGTGGGCAGATCGAGCACCTGGGGAGCGTCCTGGAGGCGCTCCCGCCAGAAGGCCAGCTCCCGCTCCAGCGCCTCGCCGGAGAGCCGCTCGCGCTGCCACAGGGCGAAGTCGCCATACTGAACCGGCAGCTCCGGCAGGCCGGGCGCGCCGCCGGCGGTAAGGGCCGCGTAGAGGCTCGAGAGCTCGCCCACGAAGACGCCGAACGACCAGGCGTCGAAGACGATGTGGTGGGTCGCCACGATCAGGACGTGGCGCTCCTCCTCGAGCCGCAGTAAGGCGATGCGCAGCAGCGGGCCGCACATCAGGTCATAGGGCCGGCGGGCGATCTCCCGGCTCCACTGCACCCCCTCCAGGAGCCTCTCCGCCGGCCCCAGCCGGCCCAGGTCGATCAACGGCACGTCGAGGCGCTGGCTGGCGATCACGATCTGGATCGGCTCGCCCTGCGCGTCGCGCGCCGCGAAGGTGGTCCGCAGGGCCTCGTGCCGGCGGGCGATCTCGCGCACCGCGGCGACCAGCGCCGGTACCGCGAGCCGGCCTTCGAGCTGCACGAACGTCGACAGGTTGTAGGTGATGCTGTCCGGCTCGAGCTGCTGCAGGAACCAGAGCCGCTGCTGGCTGAACGAGAGCGGCATGGGGCCATCCGTGGCGCGGCGCCGGATGCGGTCGGCCGGCGGGACGTGGTCCTCGCCGCCGGGCGCGCTCCCGGACTGCCGCTGCAGCCTGCGGATGAACAGCCGGCGCTGTTCCGGCGAAAGCCCCTCGAGCAGCTTCGCGAGCTCGGTCATGGGTGCGCTCCAGGGTCGGCTATGAGCCCCTCGGCGGCCTCTTCCGCGAGCAGCGCGCGGAGGTCCTCTTCCGAGAGGCCCTGGATCTCCTCGATCATCTGCGAGAGATGGGTGTCGCCCAGCTGCGCCGCCTGTCGCTCCGCGATCAGGACGGCCAGCCCGGCAACCGTGGGATGCGCCAGCATCGCGCCCAGCGGCACCTCGACCTGCAAGGTCTCGCGGATGCGGGAGGCCACCTGGGTAGCGAGCAGCGAGTGCCCTCCGAGCTGGTAGAAGTTGTCGTCGATGCCGATTTCCTCGATGCCGAGCAGCTCTCGCCACACCGCGGCCAAGGCCTCCTCCAACTCGTCGCGGGGAGGTACATACGGGGTGCTGAGAGGAGGACGCGGGTCGTGAGAGGAGACGCGGCGCGCCTGCCGCTCCTCGCGCTCCTGGAGCAGCTCGTCGATTGCGCTCAGCTCGGCCGCGAGGTCGCGCGGCACCACGAGCACCTGCGGCAGCGGCGACGCCAGGACGCGATCCAGGACCTCCATGCCTTCATAAGGCCAGATCGCCGCCGCGCTCTGCTCCCGGGCGCGCCGCCCCATGCGGTCGGACCGCTCCCCGTCCTCCTCCCTGCCGGTGTGCCAGTGCGTCCAGTTGACGGCCAGGGTCCGCGGCCCCCGGACCGTGGCCTCGCGATGGGCGAGCGCATCCAGGACCGCGTTGGCCGCGGTGTAGTCGACGGTGCCGAAACCACCGGAGACGCTGGCGATCGAGGAGAAGAGGAGCAGGAAGTCCAACGGCCGGTCGCGGAACAGGTCCGCCAGGACCAGCGCGCCCAGCGCCTTGCTCCGCAGGACGCGGTCCGCCCTCTCCGGCGACTTGTCGCGGATGAGCTCCAGATCGGTGACCGCCGCCAAGTGGATCACGCCGTCGATCCGGCCGTAGCGCGCCTCGGCCGCGGCGACCACGGCCGCCATCTGCGAGCGGTCCGCGACGTCGGCCTGCGCCACCGTCACATCCGCGCCGTGGGTCTCGAGCCACGCCGCCCATTCCCGGCCCGGCGGCACGCCCGAGCGGCCGACCAGCACCAGCCTCGCCCGGGCTTCGTTCACCAAGTGCGCGGCCAGCTCCAGCCCCAGCTTGCCGAGGCCGCCGGTGATCAGATAGACCCCGCCCTCCCGATAGACCGGGCGGCCAGGGGCCTCCAGGGGCACGGCCTCGAAATGCTGCACCCAGCGGTGTGCTCCGCGCAGGGCCACGACCACCTCCTCGGGGCGCCGGCCGAGCTCGGCGAGCAGCGCCTCCGCGGGGACGGCACCGACGTCGATGCTGCGGCAGCGCAACCCCGGCAGCTCCTGCGGGATCACCCGGACCGGGCCGAGCACCGTCGCCTTTTCCGGCTCGACGCCGTCTCCCGGCACCACCTCGTGGAGGCCGGAGGAGACCACCGCGAGGTCGATACCGGGGAGATCGCCGCGATGGCTCAGCGCCTGGGAGAGCGCCAGCAGGCTGTGGAAGCCGAGCTCCTGGGCCTCCTCGAAGCTGGGAGCCATGCCGGTCACGGTCCAGAGGTGGACGATCCGCGCCGGCAGCAACCCTTTCGCCGCCAAGTCGTCCACCATCAGCCGGTAGTCCTCGGACGCTCCCGGCCGGACGCGGTACCTCCCGGGTGCGGCATCGAAACGGTCGCCGGGCTCGACGGTCAGCACGGTGCGTCCCTCCTGCCGCAGCCGTCCGGCCAGGCCCTCGCCGAGGCCGCGGGAATCCAGGAACAGGAGCCAGGGGCCGGTCCCGTCCAGCGCCGGCAACAGGGGCAGGGCCCTGCCCCGCTTCCAGGAGGGGGCATAGGTCCAGTCCTTCATCGGCCGCCGGGCGGCCGGGTCGTGGACCTCCCGGATGGCGGGAGAGGCGTCGATCCAGTACCGCCGGCGCTCGAACGGATAGGTGGGCAGGTGCAGACGCCGCCGCCGGGCGCCGGCGTGGAAGCCCTGCCAGTCCACCGGCACCCCGGACAGCCAGAAGCGACCGAGCGTCCACAGCACGTGCTCCAGGTCCGGCCTCTCCTCGTCCCGGCCGGGCAGGGAGGACAGCACGGCGCGCGCTTTTCCATGCTGGCCCTGGCGGCGGACGAGGCTGCCCAGGGTGGCGCCGGGGCCGACCTCGAGCAGCAGCCGGCCGTCGTCCTGGAGCAGCAGGTCCACCCCGTCGGCGAAGCGTACGGTGTCGCGGACGTGCCGCGCCCAGTAGCGCGGATCGGTCGCCTGCTCCGGCTGGATCCAGGTGCCGGTGACATTGGAGCCGTAAGGGATGCGGGGCGGCCGGCGCTCGACCGAGCCGACCAGGCGGGCCAGCTCCGCCATCATCGGCTCCATCATGGCCGAGTGATAGGCGCGGTCGGCGCGCAGGCGCCGGCTCTCGATGCCCAGCCCGGCGAGCCGTTCGGCCAGCCGGTCGACGGCGCCGCAAGGGCCGGAGGCGACGCAGAGGTCGGCGGCGTTGATCAGGGCCAAGTCGAGGCCTTCCCCGAGCAGCCCCTCGACGCGGTCGCGGGGCTGCGAGACCGCCAGCATCCCCCCTTCCGGCAGCCCCTGCATCAGCCGGGCGCGGGCCGACACCAGCATCAGGGCGTCCTCCAGGGAAAAGACGCCGGCGAGGCAGGCGGCCACGTACTCGCCGTTGGAGTGCCCCAACATCGCCTGCGGCTCGATCCCCCAGGACATCCAGAGCCGCGCCAGCGAGTACTCCATGGTGAAGAGCGACGGCAAGGCGATCGAGATCCGGTTCAGCAGCTCCGCGGCCTGGTTGCGCCCCTCCTCCGGGGCGTGGAACACGGAGCGCAGGTCCATGCCGACGTGCGGCCGGAGCAACTCGCAGCAGCGGTCGACCTCGCGGCGGAAGACCTCCTCGTCGCGGTACAGCTCCCTCCCCATACCCACGTACTGCGGTCCCAGGCCGGGGAAGAGGAAGGCGACCGGCCGCCGTACCTCTTCCTCGACACGGCCGGCCGACCGGCCGCCACGCAGCGAGGCCACGGCGTCGGCGGTGTCGCGGCAGACCAGCGCGCGGCGGTGGTCGAAGCGGGTACGGCCGGCCTGGAGGGTGTAGGCCACATCGTCCAGGTCTGCCTCCGGATGCGCTTCGAGGTAGTCAGCGAGGTCGCCGCTCCGCCGCTCCAGGGAGGCGTCGCCGCGCGCCGAGAGGAGCAGCAGCTTCCAGGGCCGGCCCGGGCCGGAAGGGACCGACGCCGGAGCCTCCTCCAGGACCACATGGGAGTTGGTGCCGCCGAGGCCAAAGGAGCTGACGCCGGCGCGGCGCGGCCCGTCGAGCGGCCACGGCCGCAGCTCGGCGTTGACGAAGAAGGGGCTCGACTCGAAGTCGATCTCCGGGTTCGGGCGCTCGAAATGCAGGCTGGGCGGCACTTGGCCGTGCCGGACCGCCAGGACCGCCTTGATCAGGCCGGTCACGCCGGCGGCGGAGTCGAGGTGGCCGATGTTGGTCTTGACCGACCCGAGGGCGCAGAAGCCCCTGCGGTCCGTCTGCCGACGGAAGGCGCGGGTCAGGGCCGTGACCTCGATCGGGTCGCCGAGCCGGGTGCCCGTGCCGTGCGCCTCGACATAGCCGATCGTCTCGGGGTGGAAGCCGGCCATCTCCTGGGCCTCGGCGATCGCCGCCGCCTGCCCGGGGACGCTCGGCGCCGTGTAGCCGATCTTGTCCGAGCCGTCGTTGTTGATCGCCGTCCCCTGGATCACGGCGTAGATCGAGTCGCCATCGGCGAGCGCCGCCGCGAGCGGCTTGAGCGCCACCACGCCGACGCCGCAGCCGCCCACGGTGCCGCCGGCGTCGGCGTCGAAGGCGCGGCAGTGGCCGTCCTGCGACAGGATCCCCCCCTCTTCATACAGGTAGCCGCCGATGAGCGGCGCGTACAGCGAGGCGCCCCCCGCGAGCGCCATGTCGCACTCGCCGAGCGCCAGGCTCTGGCAGGCCATGTGGACCGCCACCAGCGAAGTCGAGCAGGCGGTCTGGACGTTGACGCTGGGGCCTTTCAGGTTGAGCTTGTAGGAGACGAAGGTCGGCAGGTGGTCCTTGCCGTTGCCGAGGATCGCCTGCCGGCCGAAGCCCGCCCCCTGCGCCGACCAGAGGTTCGCGAGGTAGAAGCTGATGTTGGCGCCGGCGAAGACGCCGACCGACCCGCGCCCTTCCCCGGTGCCGTAGCCGGCGTCCTCCAGCGCCTGCCAGCAGCACTCCAGGAAGACCCGGTGCTGGGGGTCCATGATCTGCGCCTCGCGGGGGTTGAAGCCGAAGAAGCCCGCGTCGAAACCGTCGGCCTCGTCGATGACGCCGCGGACCGGCACGAAGCGCGGGTGGCGGACCACCTCCGGCTGGAGCCCGGCCGCGATCAGCTCTTCCTCCGTGAAGCGGGAGAGCGACTCCACCCCACCGCACAGGTTGCGCCAGAATTCGTCGAGGTCGCGGGCGCCGGGGAAACGGCCGGCCATGCCGATCACGGCGATGCCCGTCGGCCGGCGGGCGTCGAAGGTCTTCCGGCGCTGCTCGGAGCGGGTCGCCACCGCCACGGCTTCGCCGGCGGCTGGCGGGCCGCCGATCCTCTCCGCCAGCAGGCGCACGGTCGGGTACTGGAAGAGCTCCAGCAGGGAGATCTCGCAGCTCAGCTCCTCGCGCAGCCGGTGCTGCATCCGGACCATCAGCAGCGAATGGCCGCCGAGGTCGAAGAAGTTGTCCTCGACGCCGACCGTCGCGGTCTGCAGGAGCTCCGCCCAGACCGCCGCGATCCGCCCCTCGAGCGGCGTGCCCGGCACCGTTTGGACCTCGGGCGGCCTCTCGGGCGCGGGGAGAGCCTTGCGGTCCACCTTGCCGTTGGCCGTGAGCGGCAGGGAGTCGAGCCGGACGAACGAGCGCGGCACCATGTAGTCGGGCAGGCGCTGCCGCAGGAAGTCGCGGAGACCGTCGGCCGGGAGCTCCCCCTGTCGGGCGACGACATAGGCGGTCAGACGCTTGTCCCGGAGGCGGTCCTCCCGCACCAGGACGACCGCCTCGCGGACGTTGGGGTGCTGCTCGAGAACGGTCTCGATCTCCCCCAGCTCGATGCGCAGGCCGCGGATCTTGACCTGGTGGTCGAGGCGGCCGAGGAAATCCATGTCGCCGTCCGGCAGCCAGCGCACCAGGTCGGCGGTGCGGTACATGCGCGACCCGGGCTCTTCCGCGAACGGATCGGGGACGAGCTTCTCCGCCGTCAGGTCCGGCCGGTTGTGGTAGCCGCGCGCCAGGCCGACGCCGGCCACGTACAGCTCGCCCGGCACGCCGACCGGCACCGGCTCGCCGTGCCGGTCCAGGAGGTAGATGCGCGTGTTGTCGATCGCCCGGCCGATGGTCGGAACGCCGGTCTCCTGGCCGCGGGGCGGTACCTGGACGACCGTGCAGGTGACCGCGTATTCGGCCGGACCGTAGTGGTTCATCAGCCGGAAGCCGACCTCCAGGTCCGGCCCGCGGTGGAGCCGGTCGCCGCCGATGATCAGCGCCCGCACCCGGAGGTCGAGCCCCGGGGGGACCTTCTCTTCCAGCACGCCTTCGGCCAGCGGCGTCATCAGGTAGGCCAGCGTGATCCCCTGCTCCGCCCACCAGCGGATCATCCCCGAGGAGGAGAGCCGCGTCTCCGCGTCCGGGATGTGGAGGCTGGCGCCTCCCGACAGGTACGGCCAGAGCTCCCAGATCGAGGCGTCGAACGCCGGGCTGGCGATCTGCGTCCCCCGGTCGCCCGGCTTCACGCCGTAGAGGTCCTGGTGCCAGCGCACCAAGTTCATCAACCCGGCGTGCGGGATCTCCACCCCTTTGGGCTTACCGGTCGAGCCCGAGGTGTAGACCACGTAGGCCAGGTTGTCCGGCGAGACGCCGCTCTCCGGAGCGACCGACTCGTCGCCCTCCCAGTCGCCGTCGAGGAGGATCACCCGCGCCGCGGTCCCGCCGATCTCAGACAATGATCCGGCGAAGCGCTCCTCGGTCAGCAGCACCGGTGCCCGCGAGTCTTCGAGCAGGAAGGCCAGCCGCTCCGGCGGGTAGGCCGGGTCGAGCGTGACATAGGCGCCGCCGGCCTTGACGATGCCGAGGATGCCGACCGGCCGCAGCAGCGTGCGCTCGGTGCAGACCGCCACCAGCACGTCGGGGCCGACGCCGAGCGACCGCAGGTACCAGGCCAGCCGGTTGGAGCGCGCTTCCAGCTCTCCGTAGGTGAGGCGTCTCCCTTCGGCGTCGGCTATGGCGGTCGCCTCCGGCCGTTGCCGGGCGTGCAGCGCGAACAGCTCGTGCACCATGGGCCGCTGCGGGCAGTCCTTGACGGTGTCGCTCCACTCGCGGACCACCTGGGCGCGCTCCGCCTCGGAGAGGAGCGGCAGCCCGGCGATCCGGGTGTCCGGCGCCGCGGCGATACCGGCCAGCAGCCGCTCGAAGTGGTCCAGCAGCCGGACCATGGTCGGGCGGTCGAACAGGTCGCGGCTGTACTCGAGGCTCCCTTCGAGCCCGCCGGCGGTCTCGGACAGCTCCAGCGACAGGTCGAACTTCGCGGTCGCGTGCCCGACCGGCAGCGGCGAGAGCGTGAGGCCCGGAAACTCGAGAGACGCCGGGGGGTTGTTCTGCAGCGCGAAGGCGGCCTGGAAGAGCGGCGTCCGGCTCAGGTCGCGCTCGGGGTGCAGCGCCTCGACGAGCTTCTCGAACGGGACGTCCTGATGCGCGTAGGCGTCGAGCGCCGACTCGCGCACCCGCGCCAGGAGGACGCGGAACCCGGGCTCGCCCGCAAGGTCGGCGCGCAGCACGAGGGTGTTGGCGAAGAAGCCGATCAGCCCCTCCAGCTCCTGGCGGTTGCGGTAGGCGACGGGGATGCCGACGCAGAAGCCCTCCTGCCCCGACCAGCGGTGGAGGAGGGCCTGGAAGCCGGCCAGCAGGACCATGAAGAGCGTCGCCCCCTCGCGTTGCGCCAGAGCGTTCAACGCTTCGCGCAGCGTCGGCGGCATGTGGACCTTCAGGCTGGCGCCGCGCGAGCTCTTGACCGCGGGCCGTGGCCGGTCGGCCGGCAGCTCCAGCACGGCGGCGCCCTGCAGCCGTTCGCGCCAGAAGCCGAGCTGGGTCTCCAGCACCTCGCCGCGCAGCCATTGCCGTTGCCACTGGGCGAAGTCGCCGTACTGGACCGGCAGCTTCGGCAGGGGCGACGGCCGGCCGGCGGAGAAGGCGGCGTAGAGCGCGCCCAGCTCGCGGATCAGCACGCCGAGCGACCAGCCGTCGGCGACGATGTGGTGGAGCGCCACCAGCGCCGCCCACTCTCCCGTCCCCAGCCGCAGCAGCGCCACGCGCAGCAGCGGGCCGCGCCCGAGGTCGAAGGGGGCGCCCAGGGCGAAGGGGGCGAGCCGCAGCGCCTCGCCCTGCCGGACCTCCGCCGGCAGCCCGTCGAGGTCGACCCGGTGCAGCGCCGGCGCGAGGCCGGGCGAGACGATCTGGACCGGCTCCCCCGCCTCTCCCACCTCATCGGTGCCGAAGGTCGTCTGCAGCACCTTGTGCCGGCGCGCGATCTCGCGCAGGCAGGCCTCGAACACCGGCTCCCGCAGCTCGCCCTGAAGGCGCAGGGCGACGCCCAGGTTGTACGCCGGGTTGCCGGGCTCCAGGCGGTTGAGGAACCAGAGCCGCTGCTGGCTGAAGGAGAGCGGGAACGCCTTGGGCCGCGCCGCCCGTCTGCCCAGGAGCTCGGCCAGGAGCGCGCGGTTGGGATCGGCCTCGGGGCCCTGCGGAGTCGTCACGGTACATCTCCTTTCTCTTCCAACAGCATCCGCTCCAGGAGCGCCGCCACCTCCTGGCTCGAAAGGGCGTCCAGGTTCTCCAGGATCTCCGACTCGTCGAGCAGGCTGGCGCCGCGGATCTCCGGCATGACCGGGACCGGCACGGACGGGCCGCCCCGGCCCACCACCTCGGCCAGCTCCGCCACGCTGGGCGATTCGAACAGGGTGCGCAGCGGCAGCTCGACGCCGAACGCATCGCGGATCCGCGAGATGACCTGCAGACCGACCAGCGAATGGCCGCCGAGCTGGAAGAAGTTGTCGTAGACCCCCACCTGCTGGATCCCCAGCAGCTCGCGCCAGAGCTCGGCCAGCTTGCGCTCGGTCTCGTCGCGCGGCGCGACGTAGGGGTTCCCGAGGTTGGGGCGGGGGTAGGCCACGGCCCCGGAGCTTTCCCCGGTCCAGCGGTCCAGCTCACGCAGCAGGCTGGTCAGCGAGCGCCGCTGCTCGAGCAGGAGGCGCAGGTCGCAGGTGGAGACGGCGACGTGGCGCAGACCACTCGCCAGGATGCGGCCCAGCGCCTCCATGCCCTCTTCGAAGTCGAGCCCGTAGGCCTCGCGGACCCGCTTGAGCTCGGCCTGGATGCGCGGGTGGAGCGCCGTGGCGCCGGTCCAGCTGTCCCACCGCCACTCGCACCAGTCGATCGCCACGACCGGGAACCCGGCGCCGCCGGCCGCGGCGCGGGCGTCCAGGAAGGCGTTGGCCGCGCAGTAGTCGACCTGGCCGACGCCGCCGAGGACCGCGGACAACGAAGAAAACAGGACCATGAAGTCCAGGGGGACGCCGTGGAAGGCGGCGAGCAGCGACTGCGTTCCCGCGACCTTGGGGCGCAGGACCGTCGTCGTGGTGTCGCGCGTCTTGAGGTCGATCAGGCCGCCGCCAGGCACGCCCGCGAGGTGGAAGACGCCGTCGATCCGCCCGAAGCGCTCGCGGGCCAGACCGACCGCGCCGCGCATCTGCTCGCAGTCGGCGACGTCGGCCGCGACCAGCAG